>NZ_RZPH01000151.1:0-8687 GCF_004022825.1 Mesorhizobium sp. M7A.F.Ca.CA.004.04.2.1 | reverse complement strand
GCACATAGAGTGCGGTCTCGTCGGCCATGTCGTGGATCAGCGTCGGCGAGCCGGCGTCGGCCAGCATGAACTTGGCTTCCGTGCCGGTCAGTTGCGCGGCAACGTCGAGCAGGTACTTGGCGTTGAAGCCGATCTCGATCGGATCGGATGAATAGTCGGCGGACAGCTCTTCGGTGGCGCTGCCTGAATCGGGATTGTTGACCGCAAGTGTCACCTGACCCTCGCTGATCGACAGCTTCACCGCGCGGCCGCGTTCGGAAGAGATGGTCGAGACGCGATCGACAGCGGCGGCAAAACTCTGGCGGTCGATGATCAGCTTCTTGTCGTTGCCGGTCGGAATGACCCGCTGATAGTCGGGGAAGGTGCCGTCGATCAGCTTCGAGGTCAAAACCACGCTGCCGATCGTGAAGCGGATCTTGGTGTCCGACAGTTCGGTGGTGACCGCGACATCCGGATCGTCGACGAGCTTCTGCAGCTCGCTCACCGTCTTGCGCGGAATGATGATGCCCGGCATGCCTTCGGAACCCGCTGGCGCATCGATCTCGGCGCGCGCCAGGCGGTGGCCGTCGGTCGCTACCGAGCGCAGCTTCAACTTGCCGCCGACCTCATGCGTGTGCAGATAGATGCCGTTCAGGTAATAACGCGTCTCCTCGGTGGAGATGGCGAATTGGGTCTTCTCGATCAGGCCTTTCAGGGCAACCGAGTCGAGACGGAAGATATGCGAGAACGATCCGGCCGAGAGCTCCGGGAAGTCGGATTGCGGCAGGCACTGAAGGCGGAAGCTCGAGCGGCCAGACGTCACTGACATGGCGTTGCCGTCCTCGTCCGTCTTCAGCATCACCTCGGCGCCATCGGCAAGCTTGCGCACGATGTCGTAGAGCAGATGTGCCGGGACTGTCGTCGCCCCGCCGCGCTCCACCTTGGCGGGTGTCGCTTCGGTCACCTCGAGGTCGAGATCGGTCGCCTTCATTTCAAGGCTGGCGCCTTCGGCGCTGAGCAGCACGTTGGACAGGATCGGTATGGTGTTTCGCCGCTCGACCACGCGATGGACGTGGTTGAGCGACTTCAGGAGATTGGACCGTTCCAGGATAACACGCATGACGAAACAGGCTCGCTTGAATGAATGACGGGTCACCAGTGAGCGGCGTCCCGCGAAAGGTCTGAACAGGCTCAGAATCTGCGTAAACTGACAGGAAAAAACCAGCAAACGCAAGCCCGCGCCACCGGTTCAGGCCGGCTACGCGGGCTTTCTGGGGATAACGCGCCCGAAGTCCGCGAGCCAGTGTCGTAAAACCGAAATCCAGATCGCTTCCAGGCGGCGCCACGAGCCCGATCCAGGCCCAGCGCCGCACTGGCAAGCCATTGAATTCCGGTATTGTTCCGGCTCAGCCATCCCCGGAGGATCAGGCCTGGTCGTTGATCAACCGCCTCAGAAGCTCAAGTTCCTGCGCCAGCGTGTTGTCGTTGCCGGAAAGGTCCTCGATCTTGCGCACGGCATGCAGCACCGTGGTGTGATCGCGGCCGCCGAAACGCCGTCCGATCTCGGGTAGTGAGCGCGGCGTCATCACCTTCGACAGGTACATGGCGACCTGCCGCGGCTTGACGATGGTGCGCGTGCGCCGGTTGGACAGCAATTCGGTCTTCGACACATTGTAGTGACGCGCCACGATGCGCTGGATGTCCTCGATACGGACACGCTTCGGCTCGCCGGTGCGATAGATGTGGCCGAGAATTTCGTCGATCCGGTCGATGGTGATCTGCGGCTCGAAGGATTGACGGAACAAAAGCTGATTGAAGGCGCCTTCCAGCTCGCGTCCGCTGCCGGTCACGGTGCGGGCGACGTGATTGAGGATCTCCTCCGAAATGTCGAGCGATGCGTCGTCGCTCCTGGCCGTGGCAAGGCGCAATTTGAGCATGCCGAGGCGCATGGCGAAATCGGGCGCCGACATTTCAAGCGCGACACCGCCATTGAGGCGCGAACGGACCCGCGGTTCGAGCGATTCCAGTTCCGACGGCGGCCGGTCGGCGGCGACGACGACCTGCTTGGCGCTGTCGAGCAGCATGTTGATGAGGTGGCAGAATTCATGCTGGATCGACTTGCCCTGCAGAAACTGCATGTCGTCGATGATGAGCAGGTCGATGTCGCGCAGCTGTTCCTTGAGCGTCAGCGCGTTGTTGTCGCGGATCGCGGTGGCAAAGCGCCACATGAAATACTCGGCCGTGAGATAGACGACGCGCGACTTGGGGTTCTGCTTCAGCGATTCCGCAGCGATGGCCTGCAGCAAATGTGTCTTGCCGAGCCCGACGGTTGCGTGAAGGAAAAGCGGATTGAAGCGCACTGCGCTCGATTGCGATTCCGCTACCGCCTTGGCGGCGGCGAAGGCCACCCGGTTCGACGGTCCCTCGATGAAGGACCCGAACGTGTAGCGCGGATCGAGCGGCGACCCCAGCACGTTGTGGCGAAATTCGCTCTCGATCGGTGTGCCCGGACGCGGAGCCGGTGCGCGCTCCACCCGGCTGGGGCTGACTGTGCCGGCGGCAAGTGCCGTCTGCGTCTGCCGTGTCATCTTGCTGCGTGCTGGCGTCACCTCTGGCTCGGCCTGGCTGCGTCCCTGACGGGTTGCCGTGCGCACGACGATGTCGATCTTGAGGAGATCGGCATCCTCCTGCTTCCACAGCTCTGAAATGAGGTCGAGATAGTGGCCGTTGATCCATGAACGCAGGAAGGCGGTAGGCACGGAGATGCGGACGATGCCCTTGGAAGCCTCGGCGACCTTCATGCGGCCAAACCAGCTCGAATAGACTTCGGTTCCCAGGCGCGCCTTCAACTGGGTCTTGACCCGGTCGAATTTCTGTTCCGCGTCGCTGGACACCGCCATGTCGTTTGCTCCGATCAAAGTTCCAGGAAATGGGAGGTCGCCCGTAAGTTCCCTTTCAATGCCGCTCTGCATGATCTTTTCCTTGTCCTTCCGTACCTGTTTTCCACCGGGGATGCGCCTCCTGCATCCGGTTCCGGCGACCTAAGTCTTTGCTACGATGTCCGCTGCCGCCGCCGGCAGATGAACGTCGCCCATTATCCGCGGGAACCGGTGCCGGCCCATGGAAGCCAGTCCGCGTTGGGTATGTCAGGGCAATACAACACCGCCCGGCGAAAAGAGCGCCGGCGCGCCGTCTACCTGCCATGTCTAGTTACGCCAGTCCCCTACCGTATCGAAAAAGACAAACCAAAACCGTCCGCGGACTTGATCCGCGTTGCAAATCCCGCCAATTTAAGCTGGCCGATTCAGGCTTGGGTTAAGAGCCAGAGCCCGTCCCTTTCGATAGATCGACACTACCGAAATCGCTGTGGATAGGGCAAGGCCACGTCTAACGGATTTTTAAGGAATCTGGTTAGTGGAGGCGGGTTCGAGTGGCGTGCCGCGACGGCACATTTTAACAAAGCCATTGTGATTCAAACCCTTTTCCGGCGAATATGAAAAACCGGGCGCTGACAGAAATATTCTGAAATAATTCGCTTGACAGCGACTTCTCCCCGATCGGGCCGGTCCGGTGTGGACAAGCTGTGGATCACCATCTGTAAGTCACTGAAAGATATAAGGTATTTCTGACAGTTAAGAATCTTTAGGTCGGCCGTTTCAAGCATGCCGATCACCAGCAGGCATGCATATGCCGGCAAACTATTCCTAATTGTGAAATGCCGCATAAGACGCCGTTTCCGGACATTCTTTTTAAGTGCTTGCCGGCAAACGAAAAAACCCGGCACAAACGGCCGGGTTCGAAGAACGTCAGTCTAGGCAAGTAATGTCAGGCCGACAGTACCTTGACCCGCTGAGCCAGTCGCGACACCTTGCGGGACGCCGTGTTCTTGTGGATCACGCCCTTGGTCGCGGCACGCATCAATTCCGGCTCCGCGATCTTGAAGGCAGCCTGTGCGGCAGCCTTGTCACCGGAGGCAAGGGCCTCTTCGACCTGGCGGATATAGGTGCGGACGCGCGAGCGGCGGTTCTTGTTGATCGCTGCGCGGCGGACGATCTTGCGCGTTGCCTTTTTGGCCGAGGATGTATTGGCCATGATGCCTCTCTTCTGATCTGGTCGGCGCATGCGGGATGCCGCAGGGCGCAAAAAACAAACGGGCAGCCACGGGGCCGCCTCGGTTGGTGCGGCTTATAGTTCAGCTTTTCCGGCGCGTCAACGCTGCCCGGCCTTCTTTTTGGCGGCCAGCAGCCATCTTCTTCGCAGCCAAGGGATTGGCGTCAGCGGTTGGTGAAATTCGGCTTCCGCTTCTCGGCAAAGGCCGCCATGCCTTCCTTCTGATCGTCCAGTGCAAACAGCGAGTGAAACAGCCGGCGCTCGAACCGCAATCCCTCGGCAAGCGTCGTCTCGAAGGCGCGGTTGACAGCCTCCTTCGCCATCATCACGGATGGTAGCGAGAAAGCGGCAATCTTGGCCGCGGCCTTCAGCGCCTCCTCGACAAGCTCGCCGGCAGGCACCACCCGCGACACCAGGCCAGAACGCTCGGCCTCGGCGGCATCCATCATCCGCCCGGTCAGGCACATGTCCATCGCTTTCGACTTGCCGACGAAGCGGGTCAGCCTTTGTGACCCGCCCATGCCTGGAATGGCGCCGAGGGTGATCTCGGGCTGGCCGAATTTGGCCGTGTCGGCGGCGATAATGAAATCGCACATCATCGCCAGCTCGCAGCCGCCGCCGAGTGCATAGCCCGCCACTGCCGCGATAATAGGCTTTCGCGCCCGCGTCAGTTCCTCCCAGCCGACGAAGAAGTCTTGGGCGTAGGCGTCCGCGTAGGAGATGGACTGCATCTCCTTGATATCGGCGCCGGCGGCGAAAGCCTTTTCGGAACCGGTGATGACCATGGCGCCGACACCGGGATCGGCGCTGAACCCGTTCACGGCCGCCACCACCTCGGTCAGAATCTGCGAATTCAGCGCGTTGAGCGCCTGCGGCCTGTTCAGCGTGATCAGCCCGACCTTGCCGTGCGTCTCGGTGATGATCGTCTCATAGGCCATGGCTGCTTCTCCTTGCTCACGCTCGTCTAGAGCGGTTCATCGTTTCACGGAAACGCAGAACCGCTCCATCTCTCTGTCTTGACGCAATTCCGAACGGGAAACCGTTCCCACTTTTCCTGGAATTACTCTGACTCATCGCTGACATGTCCGGCAATAAAAGGTCGATCGGCCGCTCTGCACGACACGTTCGATGTGGCCGCCGCAGCCGGGCTTGGAGCAGGCCTTGCCTTCGCGGTCGTAGACGGCGAAGGCGTGCTGGAAATAGCCCAGCGCCCCATCGGTCTGCATATAGTCCCGCAGTGAGGAGCCGCCGGCTGCGATCGCATCCGATATCACCGAACGAATGGCTTGCGCGAGGTGTTCGCTTTGGGCCTGGGCTTTCTTTCCGGGCCTGGCGATCGTGCCCGCCTCGCGCAGCGGCGACAGGCCGGCACGCCACAACGCCTCCGACACATAGATGTTGCCGAGCCCGGCGATCAGCCTCTGGTCGAGAAGCGCTGCCTTCAGCGGTGATCGCCGCCCCTTCATCAATGAGGCAAGCAGCGCACCGTCCAATGTGTTGCCGGTTGGCTCGACGCCAAGTCCAGCCAGCATCGGATGAACGTCCGGCAGCCCTTCCGCAAACAGCATGAAGCCGAAGCGGCGCGGATCATTGAAGATCACGCGGGACCGGGCACCGGCCGGAGACACGACATGGAAGACGACGTGGTCGTGATTGGAGCTCTTCGAGCGGTCGTGCCGGAAGATGCCGGGCATGTCGCTGCCATCGGCCGTCTCTATGCGGAATGAGCCCGACATGCCGAGATGGCAGATCAGCATGGGGCCGCCTTCCAGGTCCATCGTCAGATACTTGGCCCGGCGGCCGAGTGCCGTGATCGTCTTGCCGGTCAGCCGCTGCGCGAATTTCTCGGGAAATGGAAAGCGCAGATCCGGTCGGCGCGCCTCGACGCGGGCGATGGTAGCGCCTTCCAGAACCGGCTGCAGCCCGCGCCGGACGGTTTCGACCTCCGGCAATTCAGGCATGACCGCCGATCGCCGTATAGAAAGACGTGCCGTAGCGTCCGGGCGCCAGCCCGAGATGCTCGGCCACGGTCTCGCCAATGTCGGCGAATGTCGTTCTCAGTCCGATGTCGCCGCCCTTGAGACCCGGTCCAGTGCCGATCACCGGAATGCGCTCGCGCGTGTGATCGGTCCCGCCCCAGGTCGGGTCGTTGCCGTGGTCGGCCGTCAGGATGAGAAGATCGCCCTGCCGCAGCCTCGCAAATGCCTCCGGCAGCCGCAGGTCGAAGGCCTCGAGCGCGGCAGCATAGCCCGCGACATCGCGGCGGTGACCGAATTCGGTGTCGAAGTCGACGAAATTGGCGAAGACGAGGTCACCGTCGCCGGCATTATCCATCGCACCCAGAGCCTCGTCGAACATCGCCATGTTGCCTGCCGCCTTGCGCACTTGCGAAATTCCGCGATGGGCGAAGATGTCGCCGATCTTGCCGACGGCGATGACACGGCTGCCACGCGCCGTCAGCCGGTCGAGCAGGGTCGGTTCCGGCGGGGGCACGGCGTAGTCATGACGGTTGTATGTCCGCTCGAAAGTGGCGGTGGTTTCGCCGACGAATGGCCGCGCGATCACCCGTCCGATCCTCAGAGGGTCAACCAGCCTGCGCACCACCTGGCAGAATTCATAAAGCCGGTCGAGGCCGAAATGGACTTCATGCGCGGCGATTTGCAGGACCGAGTCGACCGACGTGTAGCAGATCGGCTTGCCGGTCCGGATGTGCTCCTCGCCGAAGCGCTCGATGATCTCGGTGCCCGGCGCATGGCAATTGCCGAGAATGCCCGGCACCTTGCCTTCGCGAATGATAGCCTCGGTCAGTTCGGCCGGAAAGGCCGGAACCGTATCCGGGAAATAGCCCCAGTCGAGGCGCACCGGCAGGCCGGCGATTTCCCAATGACCGGATGGTGTATCCTTGCCGCTCGAAACCTCCTGTGCGGCGCCGTGAAAGGCAGTTGGGAGCAGATCCGCCCCGCTGTTGGCAAACCCCAGTCCCGTCGCGGTTTCGGCGGCCTTGCCAAGCCCGAGCGACGCCATGTGAGGGACAAACAGCGGTCCACTGCGAAGCCCTTCGCGATCCGCACGGCCCTCCGCACAGGCCTCTGCGATGTGCGCGAATGTGTTGGCGCCGGCGTCACCGTAGCGGTCGGCGTCGGCCGCGCCGCCGATGCCGAAGGAATCCAGAACGAAGAGGAAAGCGCGCGCCATCGAGTTGTTGCCAGTTTGACCGACCAGACATAGGGTTCCGCGACTTCATTGGCAATTCGGAAACCAAACGGCAACGGCTTGGCGTGATAGTCCAGTGCACTGGGATGGGCATGGATCGAGGACAACAGACTGTGGTTCCTGTCATGAGGGTTGCGCTGAAGACTTATGCCGCTCTCATGCTGACGCTCGTCGGGCTCTGGTCCAACCCGGCGCATGCCGACTGGCGCGATGATATCGGCACGTTTCGTATCGGCATCGTTGCCGAGCCAGGCGCCGGCAATGCCGTTCCGGGGCTGGCACTGTTGACCGACGCCTACACCAAGGCCTTGGGCATGAAGGTCGAGTTTGTCGTTGCCCGCAACTATGCCGCGCTGATCGAGGCGCAGGCCGATGCCCGCATCGAATATGCGATCTATTCGGCCACCGCCTATGCGACGGCTTCGCAGCGCTGCTTATGTATCGAGCCGCTTGTCGCTCCGGTCGATTCAGACGGCGCGATCGGCATCCGCTCCGTTCTGCTGACGCGAGACGGCAAGCTGCCTGCCCTGGCGGCGATGGACCGCCATCGTATCGCCATGGCGCCTTCGGACAGCGTCGGCGGTTCTCTCCTGCCATTGGCGGCGTTGGCGGCGGAGGGCCGCAAGATCGCGGAAGATGCACAGTTTTTGGCCCGCACCGATTCGGCCGCGGCGGCCGAGACGATGCTGGTCGACGGCAAGGCCGATGGCCTGTTCGGCTGGGTGAGGGCCGCTGCCGACGGCCCGCGAGAACCGTCGGGCACGCAGGCCAGGCTGGAGGCGGCAGGGCTCTCGGTGACGGCGCTTCGGATCGTATGGACGTCGGGCCTGTTGAGATACGGCCCCCATGCGGTCCGCAGCGATCTCGACCCGGAAGCCAAGCGCAGGCTTGCCGTGTTCCTCACCAACCTCAAGTCGACGACGCCCGATATCTACGATCTCCTGGAATCGAGACATTCCGGCGGCTTCGCTCGCGTGTCGCCAAAAGATTACGAGATGGCCGCTGCTATCGTGCGCTTCGTTTCGGACCGTGAGCCGCAGCAATAGCTGGAGCGGCCCTGCGCAGGGCCTGGCTGGTTCTGTTCAACAGTCGCTGCAAGGGATCGTCACGCTTCTGCGGGGGCGCAGATAATAGGTTTCGCCCATGGTTATGTTGCTGAAAGCCGAGGTCAGTCCAAGCTTCTGTTGACTGCTCGCGCTCCACGCGATGACCGGCGTATAGCCGAGGTTGCTTTCGACGCGGATGAGAAAAGTGTTGGCGACCTTGAGCGACGCTGGGACCGTTGTCTCGGTGGTCGCGGCGGCGCCGGCGCTGGCGACACTGGCGACCAATTTGCGTGACCAAACCACCTGTGCCTTCGTCGCATCGGACGTAACCTGTATCGC
>NZ_RZPH01001520.1:0-889 GCF_004022825.1 Mesorhizobium sp. M7A.F.Ca.CA.004.04.2.1 | reverse complement strand
GGGTCAGATGGTTGGCGTCATCGGCCGTTCGGGCGCCGGCAAATCGACCCTTCTTCGCATGATCAACCGTCTCATCGATCCCAGCCAGGGGTCGATTTTTTTTGACGGCGCCGAGGTCTCCCAGCTGCGCGGTTCGCCACTACGGCGCTGGCAGCGCGATTGCGCCATGATCTTCCAGCAGTTCAACCTGGTGCCGCGCCTCGACGTGCTGACCAATGTGCTTCTCGGCCGGCTGAATCACCGCTCCACCATGTCGAACCTGCTCGGCATCTTCTCCCGCGAGGAACGAGCCGAGGCGATAGCAGCGCTGGAGCGTCTCGATATCGCCCGCACCGCGCTGCAGGCCGCCGGCACCTTGTCGGGTGGCCAGCAGCAGCGCGTCGCCATTGCCCGCGCGTTGATGCAGCAGCCGAAGGTGATCCTCGCCGACGAGCCGATCGCGTCACTCGATCCGCTCAACGCCAAGGTGGTTATGGATTCGCTGCAGGATATCAATTTGCGCGAAGGCATCACCGTGATCACCAACCTGCACACGCTGGACACGGCCCGCACCTATTGCAACCGTATCATCGGCATGGCTGCCGGCAAGGTCGTCTTCGACGGCCCGCCGGAAGAGCTCAACCGCGAGGCCGTGCGCATGGTCTACGGCGCCGACAGCAGCGGCGGCGAAATCTCCGAGGCCATCACCTCGACCAGTGTCATCATCAAGCAAAAAATCGCCGCATCCGCCGGACCGCTTGAGCCAGCCTTTCCTGGTTACTGAGCGACCTGGATCGCCAGCCCGCGTCAAGGGCATCATATCCCAACGCAGCCGGCGCGATGCCGGGACCAACAGGAGAGAGACGAGATGTTTAGAAAGATACTTTTCGGTGCCGTTTCCGTCATGGCC
>NZ_RZPH01001519.1:0-891 GCF_004022825.1 Mesorhizobium sp. M7A.F.Ca.CA.004.04.2.1 | reverse complement strand
ACCGCGCCGCGGTCGCGGCCGGCAGTTTCTTGGCGCCGAACAGGTCTTTTGCCCGCTCCTCGGCGGTCGCCGGCTGAACGGCTGAGCCAAGCACGGCAAGCAGGCCGAGCGCAGCGGCCAACAGGGGCGTTTTGCCTAGAGATAGCCTCATCGCTGTCTTCATGAACCCGGTTCTCCACCGCAATCCCAAGGCCGAATCATAGCACGCCGCGCCCGCGGCTTCGATCGTCAGCGCTTCATCGGGCTGCGCGCTTCGCCGTCACGCCAATCGCCGCTTGCCCACATATGATCGAAGGCGGCGCGGTAGTCTGGAAACCGCAGGGAATAACCCGCCGCCTTGATCGCCGCGTTGGCGACACGCTTGTTCTCGCCATAGAAGGACCGCGCCATGGGCGAAAGTTGGGCGGCGTCGAAGGGAATTTCGGGCGGCGGTTCGATACCCATTAGCGAAGCGGCATAGGCGACGACATCCTGCGGCGGCGCCGGCAGGTCGTCGGTGACGTTGAAGATGCCGCCTGTATTGCCTTCGATGAGCTGCCACAGGGCGCCGGCAATGTCGTCGCAATGGATGCGGTTGAACACCTGGTCCGGCTTGACCAGCCGCCTTGCAGTGCCGTTTTCCAGATTGACCAGCGCGTTGCGGCCGGGGCCGTAAATGCCGGACAGGCGCAGGATCGCCCCCGGTCGGCCGATCTCGCGGCCCAGCTCCAGCCAGTCTCGTTCGGCGGCCACCCGCATCACCGAGCGCTTCGACACCGGCCGGCATTCCGCCGTTTCATCGACCCATGCGCCGTCATAATTGCCGTAGACGCCGACGGTGGAGAGATAGCCGATCCATTCAAGCACCGGCATTTGAGTGAGGATTCCCGCGCGGGCGGCATTCAGCACAGG
>NZ_RZPH01001518.1:0-896 GCF_004022825.1 Mesorhizobium sp. M7A.F.Ca.CA.004.04.2.1 | reverse complement strand
CCTTTCGCGATTCGTCGCGCAGCGCCCGCATCTCGTCGAGATCGGCATGGTAGCCGCCGCGCAAGAAGCCGCCATCGCGCTTGAGCAGCGGCAGTTCGTCGCCAAGCGCCTGCGTCAGATGCTGGGCCAGCGCCTGGGGCAGAGCATGGATGGCGGCCAATGCCGCCGCAAGTTCCGGGGGCAGGGCGGTGGCGGCAAAGATTTCGGCGATCGCGCCTGCTGCCTCGAAGCCGGCGCGCAGCGCGCCAAGGTCGCGCGGCCCACCCCGGTTGAGCGCCAGCCTCGACAGTGCGCGCGGCATGTCGGCAACGCTCTTCAGGCTCGACCGCACCGCTTGGCAGAGCCGCGTTTCGGAACGGAAGAACGACACCGAATCCAGCCTGGCGCCGATGGCCGCGGGATCGGTCAGCGGCGCCATCAGCCGGTCGGCGAGCAGCCTTGCGCCGCCGCCGGTCACCGTGCGGTCGATCGCCTTGAACAGCGACCCTTCGCGGCTGCCCGACAGTGTGCGCAGCAGTTCCAGATTGCCGCGTGTCGCCGGATCGATGAACAGGGTCGAGCCCTGCTCTTCGCGCTCGGGCCGCGACAGCGGCGGGCGCTCGGCCTTCTGCGTCTTCTCGACATAGGCGATGGCGCCGGAGATCGCCGACAGTTCGGCGCGCGAAAAGGCGCCAAAGCTATCCGGTGTCGCCACATCGAAGAAGCGGGCGATGCGTCCCGTGGCCGATGCCGAATCAAACAGCGACGGCGGCTGCGGGCTGGCGACGCGGCCGAGCACGTCGAACACCGGCTTCAACTCCGGATCGTGGAACACCGGCTCGGCGACGATCAGCTCGCGCGGATCGACTCGGAAGATGTCGGCCAGCAGCCGGTCGGCGGTGGTATCGGTGACGCGG
>NZ_RZPH01001517.1:0-899 GCF_004022825.1 Mesorhizobium sp. M7A.F.Ca.CA.004.04.2.1 | reverse complement strand
GCGCGATAGCGGGCTAACTCTCAGCAAATATGTGCGCCGTGCTCCCGGGCTGACCGAGCCTCCAGATGCGGGCTATGCAGCGACGCATCTCGTCAGCGGTGGCCCCGCCTCGAAATTCGGCAAGACGTATGGCCTTGGCTTCCAGTTCCTGTTTCGAAAGGGTGTTGCCGGGATCTCCCTTGGGCTCGTCGACGCGGGCATTGAATTTGCGGCCGTCAACCGTCGTGACGCTCACCTTGCCGACCCACTGCTTGGGATAAAGGGTGTCGACCTCGGCGTCGAGTTCCATCCGCACCTTCGCGCGGAAGCGTGCGACGCGGGCGTCGGCAAGCGCGTGGTGTTCGAACGCGTCGAGGTCGGCGACGCCGTGAACAGCGATCAGCCCCAAAACCGTGCCCATGGAGAACTTCGCCTGGGTGGACGGTTTGCGGAGTGACCACCGCGCCCAGGACATCGATGGCTCCCTGATGGACATGGGTCACCACGCCGGTGATGTCGTCCGGACCGAGCCCTTCGCGGCGCATGAGAGACTGCAGCGCGTCGGCGGCCGGATGAGTGTGCCGGCAGGCTGCGTGCCATTTGAAGGAGGTCTCCTCGGTTGCCCAACGGCTGCCGAGCCCGTCCGTCAGGCGGGCCGGATCGGCGTCGCTGGACATGCCGGCAGCCATTCCTTGCTGGCCTTCGAGGATCCGCGCGGCGCCCTTGAAGCCATCGCGCGCCAGATAGGCAGCGAACAGACCGTTGGCGGCCGCTCGCGCGGTATGGAGTTGCTTGGAATCGGCAGCGTCACGCAGAAATTCCCAGAGACCTGCCGCCTGCGTACCGGCCGAGCCGACAGCATGGTTGAGCCCGGCTGCGTCCAACCCGATCAACCTGCCGACCGCCGCGGCTGCTGCCAC
>NZ_RZPH01001516.1:0-901 GCF_004022825.1 Mesorhizobium sp. M7A.F.Ca.CA.004.04.2.1 | reverse complement strand
GACCAGATGCGCAACGTCGGTGATCGGCTGCAGGACGATCTTGGCTCCGTCAAAGGCGCAGCCGCCGGCTGCCGCCCCTGGTGTCAGCGACTTCGAGCAGCCCTCCTTGCGCGCCTTGGCATCTTTGCCACGGTTCTTATCGCAGGCGGGCTCATCGAAGGCGTCCTTGATTTTGGCGCTGAGGGAGGACATCGCTCAGCCTCCCCAGTCCATTGGGCAAGGAATGGCCTCGGCGAAAAGCCGGCCACGGCTCTTAGCGCGTGAGGTCATAGGAATAATCCGTCACACCCGTCTCGCTCGTCTCGCGATCGAGTTTGTCGAAGATCTTGTCGAGGATCGTCGTCAGCACGCGCAACGCGCCCTGGTAGCCAAAGAGCGCAAAGCGGTGATGATGGTGCCGATCGAAGATCGGAAACATCAGCCGGATCAGCGGCGTTCCGGTGTCGCGCTCCAGGTACTTGCCGTAGGAATTGCCGATCAAAAGGTCCACCGGCTCGGTAAAGAGCAGCGAGCGCAGCGCCCACAGGTCCTTGCCCGCCCAAACCTGGGCAGCCTTGCCGAAAGGCGAGGATGCTAGCAGCTTCTTCAAATCGGCTTCCCATGCCGAGGTGCCATTGGTGGCGAGGCAATGGGTTGGCTCGCCGCCGGTCTCCATGACAAAGCGGGCCATTGCGTGAACGAAGTCGGGATCACCGTAGATGGCGTATTTCTTACCATGCAGCCAGGATTGGCTGTCCGCCATGGCGTCTACCAGTCGGCCGCGCTCGAGGCGAATTGCCTCGGGAATCTCCTTGCCGGAAATCGCCGCGACCTCCATCAGGAATTCGTCCGTCGCCTGAACGCCGAGCGGATAGTGGAACGAGGCCGTCGCCTGCCCGACCTCCTCGCAATAGCCCAGTGT
>NZ_RZPH01001515.1:0-909 GCF_004022825.1 Mesorhizobium sp. M7A.F.Ca.CA.004.04.2.1 | reverse complement strand
ATGTTCGAATATCTGATGCCGCCGCTGGTGATGAAGGAGCCGCAGGGCTCGATCCTCAACCAGACCAGCAAGCTGATCATCAAACGCCAGATCCAGTATGGCCGCCAGAAGAACGTGCCGTGGGGCATCTCGGAGGCCGCCTACAATGCGCGCGACCGCGAACTGACCTACCAATATACCAATTTCGGCGTTCCAGGCCTCGGGCTGAAGCGCGGCCTTGGCCAGAACACGGTGATCGCGCCTTACGCCACCATACTGGCGGCCCAGTTCAATCCGCGTGAAGCCGTGCTGAATCTCTCCCGTTTGCGGGAGATCGGGGCGCTCGGCCGCCACGGCTACTACGATGCCGTCGACTTCACGCCGCAGCGCGTGCCGGAAGGCACGGATCATGTCGTCGTCCAGAACTACATGGCCCACCATTCGGGCATGTCGATCGCGGCGGTTGCCGACGCCATCTTCGAAGGTCGCATGCGCGACCGCTTCCACAGCGATCCGGTCATCGAATCGGCCGAACTCTTGCTGCAGGAGAGGGCGCCGCGCGACATCCCGACCGCGACCGTCAGGACCGAGGCCGACGAACGCTCCAAGGACGAGACCGAGGTCGACAGCCCCGACACCCGCATCGTGCTCAATCCGCTGCAGTCGCTGCGGTCGACCAACGTCATGTCGAACGGCCGCTATTCGGTGATGGTCACCGCGACCGGCTCGGGCTACAGCCGCTGGGGCGATCTCTCCGTCACGCGCTGGCAGCCGGATCCGACCGAGGACCGGCTCGGCTCCTACATCTTCCTGCGTGACGCAGGCTCAGGCGACTGGTGGTCGGCTACAGCCGAACCGAAGCGCGCCGCCGAGGAAAAGGCGCAGACCTTGTTCTCCGACGACAAGGCGAGCTTCGTCAAATCCGTGGGC
>NZ_RZPH01001514.1:0-909 GCF_004022825.1 Mesorhizobium sp. M7A.F.Ca.CA.004.04.2.1 | reverse complement strand
GCATTGGTCTCGTTGGGCACGCCGTGTGTCGCCCAGCGTGTGTCACCGATGCCGATCGTACCGTCGAGCGGCTCGTCCTTGAGCCGGCGCTCGAGGTTGATCAGCTTGCCTTCGGCCCGGCGGCGAGCAAGCTGGCCGTGCTCGATGGTGGCGACGCCGGCCGCGTCATAGCCGCGATATTCCAACCGCTTCAGCGCGTCGACGATGAGCGGCGCAACCTGCGAGTGGCCGACGATTCCAACGATACCGCACATGCAGACAGCCCCCGAGTCCCCGTGGAAAACCAGCGCTATTTAGGGATGGCCGGCCTGCCGCGAAAGTCACATTGCATTTCGTCCCGTGTAACGGAACGCTCATTCTTGTCGATGCACCATGACAGACCGCTCTTGCAATCCGGTTACTGCAATCGTTCGGTTTTTTGCGGGCTGGTCTTACTTTTTCTTCGCAGCCGCGGCCGAAGCAAAGCGTTCGCGCAATTCCTTGCCCTTGCCCGGGATCGTCTTCTGGCGAGCACGGCCGAAGGCCAGCGCATCGTCGGGCACGCTTTCGGTGATCACGCTGCCCGAGGCAATGTAGCCGCCCTTGCCGATGGTGACAGGTGCCACCAGCGACGAATTAGAGCCAATGAACGCGCCCTCGCCGATGTCCGTGAAGAATTTCGAATAGCCGTCATAATTGCAGGTGATGGTGCCGGCGCCGATATTGGCTCCCGCGCCGACGCGGGCATCGCCGATATAGGTCAAATGGTTGACCTTGGCGCCCTCTTCGATAACCGCCTGCTTGACCTCGCAGAAATTGCCGACCTTGGCCTTGTCCCGGAGATCAGCACCCGGCCGCAGTCGCGCGTATGGCCCGACATCGCAATTGGACGCAATGGTGGCGCCTTCGATGTGGCTGAACGCATGTATC
>NZ_RZPH01001513.1:0-911 GCF_004022825.1 Mesorhizobium sp. M7A.F.Ca.CA.004.04.2.1 | reverse complement strand
GTACCAGACCACGCCGTCGAAACCGGGCCAGCGCGTCGTCCAGTCGTCGGGCAAGGTCACGCTGGTCCAGCCGGTGGCCGGCGGCGTGGCGGCGTCCCAGCCGGATCGCACGGCCTCGATCGTCTTGAACGGCACGGCCCCGCCGGCGGCAAAGGCGATGCCGCCCGGCACGAGGAGCAGGAATATCAGGGCAAGAAGCCTTGCGACCGCGCCTCGAAGATCGCTTCCGTCCGGGATTTGACCGACAGCTTCTTGTAGATGTTGCGAATGTGGCATTCGACCGTGAACCTGGAGAGGGAAAGGACTCCCGAAATCTCTCGATTGGTAAGCCCCTTGGCAACGAGGTTCAGGATCTCGACCTCGCGCGGCGTCAGGAGAGGCGGCGCTGCAAGCGCGGGCTTGCCGCGCCCCGGCCTGTCGGTGGAAGGACGGGCGCGCCCGGACGGTGCCGGCGCCGACACCAGTTCCAGGATGCGCCGGGCGATGAAGGGATCGATCGGCGCGCCGCCGCGGATGGTGCTGCGGATCGAAAGCGACAGCTCGACGTCGTCGCGCTCCTTCAAGAGATAGCCGGTCGCCCCGGCGCGCAGGGCTTCGAGGATGGTGTTTTCGTTGCTCCAGGCCGAGATGACGAGGATCGGCAGCGCCGCGTCGTGCTCGTGCAGGGAGCCGATGAGGTCGATGCCGTTGCCGTCGGGCAGGCCGACATCGACCAGCGTCATGGCAAAGGGCTGGTCGACGAGCAGGGTCTTGGCCTGCGCGATCGACCCGGCGAAAAACAGCTCCTCCTGAGCATAGCCAAGGCCCCTCAGGATCGAGCGCAACCGCACCTGCATCATCGGCTCGTCCTCGACGACAAGCAGCGGGCTCGGCAGCAGTGCTTCCGATGGCAGGTCGATGACGGGATGTTC
>NZ_RZPH01001512.1:0-911 GCF_004022825.1 Mesorhizobium sp. M7A.F.Ca.CA.004.04.2.1 | reverse complement strand
ACATAGACCTTGCCGCCTGGCACGTTTTGCCGAACTTCAGCTTCGTCTTGGCCAGTGAGGAAGGTCCAATCTGCCTCGGTGCCCTTTGGCCGATCGGCAGTGAAGATAGATAGGCGCAATGATTCCAGTGACCAGTTGCTGCTCATAAGGCCTCCCCCACCACTTCCGCCATATCCCGAAACACACCAGAACGCAATTAAGCCACTCGAATAGTGCCGAAATGGTGAAAGCCATGTTTTATTGCCGTCGTCACCCCAGGCACACTCGCCAGATATCCGACCAGACCACCGCCGCTATTCCTCTGCCGCCGGCTTGAACTTTCGCACGATCATCTCGAACAGCATATCCGAAATCCACATAGCCGAAACGCCGATCAGGAAAGCAGCCGCAAGCGTCGTGGTGTCATCGGCCGGATCTGGAATCGGCAATCCCGTCGCTTTGAAATACGACACCACTGGCAGCGTGAGATAAGCCGCCGCCAGTGCGCCACAAACAGGCGAGGCTATCATTTCGCGCAGCTTGTACCGATGCCGCGACAGAGCCCGCAGGATGCCGCCAGAGAGGCCGGCAACAAGCACAGGGGCCTTGATGCCCAATAGGTCGAGCAAATCGTGCATCATGGCTTCCACCCGCACCAGTCAGCGCCCTTGGCATTGAACGAGTTCAAGTCGTCCAGTTCGGCGCGGGTCATGATCTGAACGACAGTCAGCGAGGGCCGGCGGGGCGTGTTGTGGTCGCACCAGACCTTGCGAGGGTCATCGATTGGGGCCGACGTGGCGCACGCTGACAGAAGCAGGAACACCGGGGCTATCAGTGCTTTGCCCATTTAGTCGCCTCCGCTCGGGCTTGGTCGTCTGTCATGCCGGCGGCCTGCCGTTCGGCCGCTGTTGCCTCCCGGTTCATCTCCAGAC
>NZ_RZPH01001511.1:0-912 GCF_004022825.1 Mesorhizobium sp. M7A.F.Ca.CA.004.04.2.1 | reverse complement strand
CGTCATCCGCTATCGCGATACCGGCGGCGAACACCGCGTTCTCGCGCGCGCGGCCATCGACGCGTCCGGAACATGGTGGCGGCCAAATCCGATCGGCGTCGACGGGCTGCCGGTTGTCGGCGAAGGCGAGGCGTCGGCACGCATCGCCTATGGCATTCCCGACGTGGTCGGCAAGGCGAGAGAAGACTATGCGGGCAAGCGCATCCTGGTCATCGGCGGCGGGCACTCGGCCATCAACGTCGCATTGGCGCTGATGGAGTTGCAGGATGCGGCGCCTGGCACCGAAATCTTCTGGGCGCTGCGCCACGCCAGCATCGAGAGACTGCTCGGCGGCGGGCTGAACGACCAGTTGCCGGAACGCGGCGCGCTTGGATTGGCGGCCAGGCAGGCGATGGCGGATGGCAGGCTGAACATGCTGGCGCCCTTCGCCGTCAACGGCATCGAGAGACAAGGCGAGGGCCTCGTGGTCGACGCCAACCTGGGTGGCAAGCCGTTCAACCTGGCCATCGACCGCATCGTCGTCACCACCGGCTTCAGGCCAGACCTGTCGTTCCTGAGCGAAATCCGCATCGCGCTCGATCACGCCGTCGAAGCGCCGCCGGCACTGGCGCCACTGATCGATCCAAACTACCACTCATGCGGCACGGTTCCGGCGCATGGCATTGCAGAGCTCGCGCACCCCGAACCGGGCTTCACCATCGTCGGCTCGAAATCCTACGGCCGTGCCCCGACTTTCCTGATGGCGACCGGCTACGAGCAAGTCCGCTCGGTGGTGGCCGATATTGCCGGAGACCATGCCGCGGCCCGCGAAGTCCGGCTGGTGCTGCCGGAGACCGGCGTGTGCAGCGCCGTCGGTGTCGTGACGGTGTCGGCAAGCGCCGGCTGCTGTGGCGGGCCCCCGCCCGCCGCCGT
>NZ_RZPH01000150.1:0-8699 GCF_004022825.1 Mesorhizobium sp. M7A.F.Ca.CA.004.04.2.1 | reverse complement strand
GTCCTATGACATCCCGACCTACACGGCCACGCAAACGTTGTCGGGAACCGGTCAGGCGATTAAAGACCAGACCGACCAGGCAAAGCTGAACCTGGGCGAACTGGCGGCCGGCCAATCGTCGTTTCTGAAGGATTGGCTCGCCAAGCCGGTCGACCTGTCCAACGACGCAACCGAAGGCCGGTTGATGGATCTCGGCATGAAGCGCCTTCAGCCGGCGCTCGATGCTCGCCGACAGGCGAACGAAGCCGACTTGATCAATCGCGGCATCCGTCCCGGTTCGGATAACTACGCCCAGGCGCAGAACATCCAGGACCAGGGAGAAAACGACGCCTACAATTCGTTGCTGCTGTCCGGTCGCGGGCAGGCGGTGCAGGAGGCCTTGGCCCAGAATTCGGCCCCGATCAACAACCTGACGGCGCTGCTCTCGGGCTCACAGGTCAGCCAGCCGAACTTCGTCAACGCGAACATGCCGACCATCCCGACGACCGACACGGCGGGGCTGATCAACACCAACTACAATCAGCAGCTCCAGAAGTGGCAGCAGGACGCCAGCAGTGGCAGCGATTTGATGGGCGGTCTGTTCGGATTGGGCGCGAACCTGATCAAGTTTTCGGACCGCCGCCTGAAGAAGAACATCCGCGCAATCGGCACCTTTGCCAACGGCCTGACGAAGTACGTGTTCGAATATCTCTGGGGCGGCGGTGAACAGGTCGGCGTCATGGCCGACGAGGTGCGCGCCTATCGGCCTTATGCGGTGACGACGGTCAACGGCTTCGATGCCGTCGACTACGGGAGGGCATTCGCATGACCGCACAGCCGGCTTTCATCTTCGGCGGAGATACTGGCGTCCAGACGCCTGAAGAACTCGCGCGACTTCGCGCCATCGCGGACGCCCTTCGCGGTCCGGCGGCACCGAAGACGGTCGGGCAGGGCCTTTCTGCCATCGGCGAGGCTCTTGGCTACCGTATGGCCAACGGCAGGGCAAACAGGGCGGAAGCGGACTGGCGCAAGAGCGGTGACAGCGTGTTTTCGGCGCTCTTTGGCTCGGGGGCCGGTTCGACCTCCGCTGCTGCCGGTGGGGCTCCCGTGGCCGAAAGCGGCAATGTTGCGTCCTCTGGCATGGGAGGGGCGGCTGGTCCAACTCCGGACCTTTCGGGAAACGGCATTTATTCCGGTTTCATGGACACGGTGAAAAGCAAGGTCACCAATCCCAATGGCCTCGCCGCCGTCGCGTCAACTGCGAACGCTGAAAGCCGGTTCAATCCGAAGAACGCCTTCGGTTCTTGGTCGGACCCGAGCGAAAGCGGTGAGGCTGGCACGGCAGGCGGAATCCTGTCTTGGCGCGGCCCACGTTTCGAGGCGATGCGACAATTCGCGGCCAAGAACGGCGGCGATCCCAGCAATCCTTCGCCACAGCTCCAAGCGCAGTTCTTCCTTCAGGAAGATCCGACGCTGATCGATCGGCTGAACGCAGCAAAGTCGCCGACCGAAGCCCAGCAGATCATGAACAATGCATGGAAGTTCGCGGGCTACGATCGACCAGGCGGCGAGGCCGCGCGGCGTATCGCACAGGCCAACTCGTTCGCATCGCGGTTCAGCGGTTCCACTTCGGACCCGGTGCAAGTGGCGAGCCTTGACCCAGCCTCGGGCATGGCACCCGCAGGCACCGCCGTCGCCAACGCCCTTGCTTCTCCCGCAGCCTCCGCACCGCAGCAGACACCCGCGCAAGCCTTGTCTGGCGCGCCGCAACAAGCTGGCGTCCAGTCGCCGCGTGCGGTTGATAGTGGCGGCATCCCGCAGAGGGGCGCTGTGCTTGCCGGCGGTCCTGGTGCGGCGCCAGGCCCGCAGGGCGTGCAGGTTGCGGGCGGTGGCCCAACCGTTCAGCAGCTCATGCAGGCGGCGACAGATCCCCGGCTGTCCGAACAACAGCGCGGCGTGGTTGGCATTCTGTTGAAACAGAAGATGGCCGCAGCCGACCCGGCCACGCAAATGGAGATGGAAAAGAACCGGCTCGACATGGAGAAAACCCGCATCGAGACGGAACGGCTGCGCAATCCGCAGATGACGCCGGCCGAAAAGGCGAGGCTCGATCTCGACGAGCGCAAGATGCAAGCCGACCAGGACAAGCTCATTGAGGTTGGCGGTTCTCTTGTCGATCCGAAGACCCATCAGGCCGTCTATACGGGTCAGCAGACCGATTGGGAGAAGCTTGACGACGGCACGCTGTACAACAAGCGCACAGGTGAAACGAAAGCTGTCGCCGCATCGCCCGGCGGCGGCCAAGCAAACATGTTCAAGGGAAATGCAGTCGACGCCCAGGCGCTCAACTGGCTGGTAAACAACAACAAGGTCACACAGGAACAGGCGGCCCAGATCGCGGCCGGCAAGACCATCACCGGCCCGAATGGAGAAATGATGTTCCTGACGCCTTCCGGCATCGTCGCACAGATGCCTGGACAGGCTCCCCAGCCCATCGCACCGCCCGCCGCCGCGCCTGGTCCCGCTTCACCGCCGGCCTCTCCGGCGCCCGTGCAAACACCTCCGGCGCCGATCGCACCGATGAGCCCGCGCGCCGCCAACCCGGTTCCCAACCAGAATGCGGGAATCGTCCCGCTGACCGGTCCGAAGTCGAAGCCGCCGAACGAGCAGCAGCAGCGAGACGCCAAGCTGTATTCAGTGGTCGCGCCCGAGCTGAAGATTGTCGAAGATAATTTCTCCGCTTTGTCTAATCTCTCGGATCAGGCGCTTTCAGCCGTGCCGCACGGATCGGACTACGGGGCGGATTACCTGAAATCGTCGGACTACCAGCGCGCTTCGAACTCGCTGAAAACAATAATCGCATCCTATCTCTACAGCGTGTCCGGAGCCACGGCGGCGCCGGCCGAAGTGGAAAACCAGGCCTCCATCCTGACGCCCAAGCCGGGCGAGGCAAAGGAATCGGTCAACGACAAGCTGGCGCGCGTCCGTGCGATGGTCGACGCCATCAGGAGCAGTCGCGGCGGCGGCGATGCTCCGGCTGGGGAGCCGACCGGCGCCGGCACGACGAGCAACGGCTTGAAATGGAGCATTGAACCCTGATGGCAACGCTCAACATCCAGGGCCAAAAGGTCAAGGTCGACGACGCCTTTCTGTCGATGACGCCCGAGCAGCAGAACGCGGCAGTGGACGAGATTGCCAAGTCGCTCCCGGCCGCGCCTCCCAACGCAGCCGCAACGGATGCTGACGCTCGCGCGAAAGCAGGGATCGCGAAGGCGCAACAGATCATAGCCGGCGGCGGCCCCGAGCCGGAAGGCGGCCACGAGGCACCCACGTTTGTTCCGAGTCCTGACATGGGCGCCATGGGAACCTACCTGACATCGACAGGCGAGGGCGTGCCGATCGCCGGTCCCTACATCGATAAGGGTCTTACAGCCGCGTCCGCTGCCATAGGCTCGCTTCTCACTGGCGAACTCTATTCCAAAGTCAATGCGGAGATGACCCGCATGAACGAGGCGAGCCGCGAGGCCCACCCTGTCGCGCGGACGCTTGGCAACGTGACGGGTGCGGTTGCCGGAACATTGCCGGCGATGATGGCTGCGCCAGAGGTGTTTGGCATTGGAGCTGCGTCGAAGCCTCTGCAATATGGCCTTAGCGCGCTTTCTGGAGCCGCGATCAACGGTGCGGATTCTGCTGTGCGTTCGGGGGGAGATATCAAAGAAACCGGCAAAGGCGCCGGGATCGGGTTTGCGACTGGTTTGGCTGCGCCATTCTTGGCGCCGCTGATCGGCAAGGGCGTCAAGGCCGTCGCCGACAACCTCCACATCGGCGCGGTCGCGCGCGCCCTCGGGCTCGACAAGACCGCCGCCAAGGTCTTGGCGGGGGCTGTTCGTCAGGATGCCGTAGATCCCGCTGCACTGTCGCAGCTCGGCGACAACGGCATGTTGATGGACCTTGGCGCGAACATGCGGCATACCGCCGGCGCTATTGCCGCCACCCCAGGCGAGGGCAAGGCAATCGTTCGAAACGCAATCGGCGCACGCGATGCTAATGCTAACTGGCGTATCCGGTCGGCCCTTGATGAAACGCTTGGCGAAGCTCCCACGCCCTCGCGCATCATCGATCGAGCCAATACCAACCAACAGCGCCTCGCGCCTGAATATCAAGAGGCATTGCGCGATGCTGGCCCGGTCGACACTTTACCGATTGCCCGCTATCTCGAAACCGAAGCCCAGACGTTGCGCGGCGAGCCGCAGCGCCTTGTGCAGCGTGTCCGCTCGATGCTGGACCATCAGCCAACGCCGGCTGACATTGCTCGGGCTCGGGCCGATGGCCAACCGCCCCCCGGCACGTCTCTAGTTTCGGACGCGGGCGAATTGCTGAACACGCGGCACGCTATAGACGACATGTTGGAGACAACCCAGGGAACGAACGCCGTCAACGCCCTGACCACGGCGCGGCAGACTGTTGACGACGAGCTTCGGGCATCGGTTCCCGGGATCAAGGAAGTTGACGCGAAATATGCAGAGCTGGCCCGGCAGAAAGAGGCTGTTGGGCGTGGCCAATCCGTCCTTTCAAGCGGCCGGGAAGCGCCGCGCCCCGACGAACTCGCCGCAGAAGTCCGGCAAGGTGCATTGCCGCAGGGGCTGCAAGTCGGGCCGTCCGCTGTGCCGCTTCGGTTGCGTGAAGGCGCTCGGGCGGAGATAGAGCGCATCGTCGGTACCAACGCAAACGACCGTGTAGCGCTTCAGCGGCTCATCAAGGGCGAAGGCGATTGGAACAGGGCTCGTCTGTCGACGCTTTTCGGGTCCGACAAGGCCCGCTCCATCATCGATCTGCTTGACCGGGAAAAGCTGTTTGCCGACACGTCGAACATCGTCACGCGCAATTCGGAGACGGCGGCGCGTGTCGCTGCTCGCGAAGCAATTGATCCCGCCAACGCCCCCGGGTTTGGCTTACGCGAAGGCTTCATTGCCGGCGGTGCCCGCGGCGCGGCCCGAGCGGCCGGCATGCGGACGGTGGATAAGGTCATTGACGCCTTGAACAATGGCGGAAACGAAAAGGCTATAGCCGACATGGCTCGCACGCTGATAGGCGGCCCGCAACAGAGCGCAGTATTGGAAGCGCTTATGAAGGCCGGCCGGGGATCTCAGATTCAGCAGTCACAGGTCGATCGCGTTGCGCGAGCGCTTTTGCTCAGCGGCCCCGCCGGGGCCAACCGCCCTTGAATACCGCACTTTGCGGTCCTCATAGTACCAGATAAGCAGAACCAGGACTGTCCCCGCCATAAAGCCGACGACCAGCCCCATCATGAATTTTGGTTCAAGACTGCTAAGAAACCAGTCAAGCCCCTGATGCAGTACCGCCAGCACCGCAATCGTAATCAAGGCGGCAATTATCTGAAGGACGGTGTTCCGGGACATGTGGCGGAACATATGCGGAAACAGCCTGTATTGAAAGATGCGGGGCAGGCGGCCGATTTAGCATCAGGTTAGGGCGGCAAGAGTTGGAATCCGCCCGACCATCGCAACTATCCCCGACGCCGCAAGTTGACCTATGCTGGTTGATCCCAGCTACTACAGACCTTGCCCGCTACCGAGAGGTGGCGGGCTTTTTGTCGCGCGATTGACACGCTGCCCGGCCTAAGCCAAAGAGTGACACATTGCGGATTGGCAAAGGGGAATGTCGATGAAGAAGATCTATCAGAAGCCCGTTTTCACGAAGCGTGAGCGACTGTCGTCCGTGACGGCTTCGCCAACCCCATCATCTCTTCCCCCGTTGGATCCGACCTAACCAAATCCGGGGAAGTAGCGAATCGCCGCTCAAGGGCGGTCAAGCAAGCCCGCTGGCCTCACGGCCGGCGGGCTTTTTCATTTCCGAGGGCAAGAACCCGACCAAAGCCCAATGCCGAAGCGCAAAGGTCTGACCCGTGAAACATTGGAGTTCTTTACACGTTTGATGCAGCCGACGTTCAACAGTCCCCTCATCGTCGGTTGGTTGATTACCCGCCACGGCTCGCTTGGCGTGGCGGGTATTCATCACGGAGAGCGCATGCAAACTGGTGAGATCATCGCAACGCCTTCGAAACGGCGTTGGTCGCGGTCCTGGCCCCAGCGGCAAGAACTAGCGGAACCTATTTTTCTGCTGCCCATGAATGATAATCGGCGGCCCAATGGATTGGGACACGAGCTACCGACGGGGTGGCAGCGCGCAGGGGTGCTTATTGCGGCCGCTGCTTTGGTGTCATCCTTGTGCGCCCTGCTGCTGGCATCTTGGATGTCAGGTTGACGGACAGGCCGCAGTGTCCGTTCCGGCCAATGTTTGGTATAAAGGTCTACTCCACCACAACGAGCAGAGGCCTGTGCTTTGGCTGTTCGTGCCAAATGACTTGGCGTAGGTCGCGCATTTTGCGTTTAAAGGGCGTCTGCGGCATTCTACACGGACTTCGGGGAGGTGCGATCAATGCCGATTCGACGGAAAGCGACTGAAGCCGGTGTCTTGCAGCCGTCGGAACTGGCGCTGTTGGGCCGCGTCTTTGAGCAGTTGAAGCTTGATGGCCAGTCGACGGATGCCCGCGACTCCATCGCATCCCGGATCATTGCGAACTTCATGGCCGGCGTGACCGATGAGGCCGAGCTGGTCTCGCTCTCCCGGCAACCGCTCGGCCGCTAGGAGGCAACTAATGGAGGGGATGTTGGCCATGGACGTACAGCCTTGGCCGGCCCGTCACTGCTTCCTCAAGGCTTCGATCACTCTGAGGA
The DNA here is from genome assembly GCF_004022825.1 of Mesorhizobium sp. M7A.F.Ca.CA.004.04.2.1. NCBI lineage: Bacteria > Pseudomonadati > Pseudomonadota > Alphaproteobacteria > Hyphomicrobiales > Phyllobacteriaceae > Mesorhizobium > Mesorhizobium sp. M7A.F.Ca.CA.004.04.2.1. The sequence goes on along the minus strand of NZ_RZPH01000150.1, from coordinate 1,962 downwards.
TGCTGTCGGCCGAGCAGCATGCGCGTTCCGGCGCCGAGCGGCAGTTCGCTGTCGGGCTGCCGAGATACTTTCGCTCGTTGTCGTAGGAAAGCCAGCTAGGCCATAGGCGTTCACAACCGACCCGAAACGCTTGATGAAAAGTTTGTGATTTGGGAGGTGGCGGTCCTTGTCGATCAAAGCGATTGTGATGTAGCCGAACTTTGCGTGCAATCGGCGGATGCCATCTAGCAGATCGTCATCCGAGTAGTATTTACCTCGTTGGCCGGTTGGCGGACATATGAACCCAGCCGCCTTATAGGCGGCCTGTAGGCTCCCGAAGTGCACCCAATATGCATGCGCCGAGGGTGTGTAGGGGCAATTGTTGATTATCGCCTGCGAGAGCTTCTTTTTCTCTCGTAAGAGGCACTTCAGATTTCTGATCATGTCGGGGTCTCGGAGGGCAAAGACCCGTCCCAAGCTGAATTCCCGCTGCACTCGGGCAAATGTTTTAGGTTCAATAATAGGCTCCATCACCCTGGTCCGGACCCAAAGATCAGGAGGGTTGCGGCGCACCGGATTTTTCATTTTGTGGTTGGTCCGGTTGAAGACGTAGTATCCTGTCATCAACTCGTTTCGCAACACGCCTTTGACCCGTCCCCAACGCCATAAGTCGCCATCCGTCGACGGTATCTTTTCGTCATTCAATGTCTTGGCGATGTTCGCAATGCTTTGTTTCTGCGCGAGAAACATGCGAAAAATTCGCCGTACTATTTTGAGCTCCTCGTCAGGTCCAGGCATAAAAACTACGCGGTCTGATTTGAGCCCCTTGCGGTCGCCCGGCCCGAGGAACAATCGCGGCGTTCCGTCATGGCTAACCAAAAAGCGTCTGATGCCATAAGGCACGGGGCCGCCCTGTTTAAATCCGAGGCAAGCTTGCTGAATTTGCGCTCTGTAGATTTTGGCGGAAAGTTCGCGGCTGTACTCGGCCGCCATTACCCGCTTCAGGTTCTTTACGATGCTGGCGACCATGCTGCCGTCATTGTCGAACGGTTCCCCGCAGTAGTGGACATTGATGCCTGCATCGCGGCAGATAAATTCATAGTGCGCGGCCTGGTCCGTATCCTGGAATCGTCCCCACCGGCTGACATCCAGGACGAGGATCACGGAAAAGCCGCCCTGACCAGTCACGACATCCGCGAGCAGTTGCTGTAGTCCGTCCCTCCCTTTCAGACTTAGGCCGCTCTTGCCTGCGTCGGCATACGTGCGGACAACGGCAAAGCCTCTCATCTCGGCATACTCCGAAATGGCCGCTCTTTGATTATCGAGTGAATACCGCTGATGGTCGGTTGACATGCGAAGGTATTGCGCTGCCGGGACGCGAAGAGCAGTCGAGAGTTCGGGCATCGCCGGCGCTCCTTAATACCGTCCGACGGTATTAAGGGAGAGTAACACGGGGCGAATTTGCTGATTAAAGAAAACGGGCGATATCCATTGTCTCAAATCATTTAGTACACTGTAGTGCACACGATCAGGTCGCCGCCGTGCAGCTTGCCGGAGTTCGTCGAGGAACTGGCACCCGTCATCAATGCCGGTCCGATCGACACCTTGGACGCCTTTTCTCTAATTTGGCATTTTATACGCCATCGCGTATATCACCATTTTATACGCATTCGCGTATTCGGAGGACCATGATGCTTGACGCGATAGCGCGCAATGAAAAGCAGATCGGCGCAATCCTGCGGCGCGCCCGTCGGAAAGCAGGGCTTACGCAAGAGGCGCTTGGAGATCGAGTGCACCTCCGCCAGGGCACAATATCGCACCTTGAGGCCGGAAAGCCTGCAGTGCAGCTGCGAACCTTGATGGTAACGCTTTCTTCCCTCGGTCTGGAAATTGTCGTTCGTCGGCGCACCAGGGGCAGCCCTGCTGACTTCGAGGACCTGTTCTAGGGGCGGTGCAAAAGATCACGCACCCAGTGGCAATCAG
>NZ_RZPH01001510.1:0-913 GCF_004022825.1 Mesorhizobium sp. M7A.F.Ca.CA.004.04.2.1 | reverse complement strand
CGCCGGCGCGAGGCGACAGGATCAGCATGCCGTGAGCGCCCTCGCCGCCCAGCACCTGCTGCCAGGAGAAGGTGACGACATCGAGCTTTTCGAAGTCGAGCCTCTGCGCGAATGCGGCGGAAGTCGCATCGCAGACGGTCAGGCCCTTGCGGTCCGCGGGAATGAAATCGCCGTTCGGCACGCGCACGCCCGACGTGGTGCCGTTCCAGGTGAAGACCACATCGCGGTCGAAATCGATCTTGGTGAGATCAGGCAGTTCGCCGTAGCCGGCTTCGATCTTGCGCACGTCGGCGAGCTTCAACTGCTTGACCACGTCGGTGACCCAGCCGGAGCCAAAGCTCTCCCAGGCGACCATGTCGACGCCGCGCTCGCCAAGCAGCGACCACAGCGCCATCTCGACCGCGCCGGTGTCCGACGCCGGCACGATGCCGATGCGGTAACCCGCCGGGACCTGGAGAATTTCCCGCGTCAGCTCGATCGCCTGTTCGAGCTTGGTCTTGCCGATCTTGGCGCGGTGGGAACGGCCGAGCGCGGCATTGTTCAGCGCCTCGACCGACCAGCCGGGACGTTTTGCACAGGGACCTGAGGAAAAATTGGGGTTTGCCGGACGGAGTCCGGGCTTCGTATGCGTCGTCATCGTGGTCTATCCTTCCAGATAGTGGCCCCTCGTTGGGGAGGGGTGGCCCACGGACGGCGATATGCGTTCAGACTTCGGGCGTCAAGAGGAAAGTTTTTGTCGCTGCCGGGATACCGGCGATCCCTGATCAGGATGTCGTGACTTCAGACGCAAACGGCGGACCCCGAAAGATCCGCCGTCTGCGTTTTCGTGCATGCCGTACCTACTACCAAAGATCGTAGCGCAGCCCAAGCTTGACCTGATGATTGCTGATCCCCTTGCGGATCGGATAGGAAT
>NZ_RZPH01001509.1:0-913 GCF_004022825.1 Mesorhizobium sp. M7A.F.Ca.CA.004.04.2.1 | reverse complement strand
ACATTCCGCTGATCATTCGCGATCCGCGCCAAGGCAAGGCGACCGGCGGCAGTGTCGACAGCTTCACCGAAGCGGTCGACATTTTGCCGACGCTTCTCGACCTGCTCGGCCAAAAGCCCGCGCCGCATCTCGACGGCGCCTCGCTGAAGCCGTTCCTGGGCGGAGAAACCCCTACGGCCTGGCGCGATGCCGCACATTGGGAGTTTGACTTCCGCTCGATTGCCGCGGGCGAGGCCGAAAACCATTTCGGCATCGCCGCACGCCAATGCAACCTCGCCGTTATCCGCACGGAGCATTTCAAATATGTGCATTTCGGCGGCAATCTGCCGCCGCTGCTCTTTGATCTAAAAAGCGATCCGGGCGAGCTGGACAATCTCGCGGCCGACCCCGGCCATCTCACCGTGCGCCTGGAATTCGCCGAACGGCTGCTCGCCTGGCGGGCCGAACATCTCGACCAGTCGCTGGCGCTGGCCGAATTGACCCAGAACGGCCTCGTCGGCCATGCCGCTGGCCTGCCACCTGGCCACACATAAATAAAGCCCGCGCCGTTGCCAGCGCGGGCTTCATTGGGCTGAACAGAATTACCTTACGATCATGCGCTGCTGATCGCGCTGTTCGGCGTAACTGCCTTTATCATAGGCGGTTTGAGCCTCGAGCTGTTCCTTGGTGAAGGTCGTGTAAAGATATTTGTTGCCGTCCTTGTCGGTCATGAATTTGAGATTATCCATACCAACCGCGACCTCCTTTTCACCGACGCCTAAGAAGCCGCCAACGTCGACGATCACCGCGTCCGTCTTGTTGTCAGGCGCAAGCACGACATCGCCGATTTCGCCTACCCTGGCGTCGTTTGCGCCGTAGACAGTCGTGCCCTTCAGGTCATCGGCACGAATCTCGCCGACCGGCATCTCGGTCA
>NZ_RZPH01001508.1:0-913 GCF_004022825.1 Mesorhizobium sp. M7A.F.Ca.CA.004.04.2.1 | reverse complement strand
GTCCGGACCATTGATCGTCAGGCTCTCGCCTAGCGCAGCCACATGAACCTGCCGTGTCGCGGTGATGTCAGTTTTGTTACGCTCCACAGGCTGGAGTCTAGTGTCGACCCTGGGTCAGCAGTCGAAGGTGATTTGGAACGCGGGCCTGGCGAGCTGGTGCCATCAAGCGTTCCAGACAAGGGCCGTCATGGCGCCGATGCTGGTGTCGAGAGGCATGTCATGCGGATAGTAGGGGCCGGGGCGGTTTGTGATAATGCCCCGCTGCCCCGCGTCAGTGACCGCCATTCCTGGACGTCGCTATCCACCATATTTCTCTAGGAACGTCTCGGCCTCAAGCTCCCGGAAATCATCCAACGCGGCGCGCAGCCTTGCATGGTCCCAGTCTCACCAGGCGAGCGCCTGGTAGCGTTCGGCCGTGCGGCGATCGAAGCGCTCGCGGATCGGTTTGGCCGGCACGCCGCCGACAATGGTATAGGGCGCGACATCTTTCGAGACCACCGCACCCGCGCCGACCGCGGCGCCATCGCCGACGGTGACGCCGGGCAGGATAGTCGAGCCGTGACCGAGCCAGGTGTCGTGGCCGATGGTGACGCGTTTGGCGCGGCGCTGGGCGAAGAATTCTGTCTCGTGCTCGGCATCGTCCCAGTAGTCCGAGGCGCGATAGGTGAAGTGATGCAGCGTCGGCCGCCAGGTCGGGTGGTTGGTGGCGTTGATGCGAACGCTGGCCGCGATGTTGGCGAACTTGCCGATCGTCGCGCACCAGACGGAGCAGTCCTGCATCATGTAGGAATAGTCGCCGAGTTCGCTTTCCGAGACCCGGCTGCGGTCGGCGATCTCGGTCCAGCGGCCGAGCGTCGAATTCTGTACATCCGCCGTCGGGTGGACCAGCGGCGTCTCGGACAATTTCCTGGTC
>NZ_RZPH01001507.1:0-915 GCF_004022825.1 Mesorhizobium sp. M7A.F.Ca.CA.004.04.2.1 | reverse complement strand
GATCCGGCCGCCGACGGGCAGGGCGGCATTTTTCCCTTGCCGAATGCGGATTTGAGCGTGCTTGACCGCGCGGCTTTCACCGCGCGCTTCGGCCTGCCGGCCGGCGCGCCGACAGATCTACGCTTCGCAGCGGTGGTCTTTTCGGTTCGGAACGCCGATGTGACATCAAGGCTGCTTGCAGCCAATTCCGTCCAACACGATATAGCGGGCAATGATATCGTCGTGCGGCGTGCACCCGGACAGGGCGCGGCCTTTATCTTCCGGGAGATCCCATGAGCAAGCCGCAAGCGTCCAATTCGATGGCGCCCAATTCGTCTGTAGCCGTCGGCAATGTCGTCTTCGACAACAGGGCGGCTTTGTCCCTGATCGCCGGCCCGTGCCAGTTTGAATCGCGCCAGCATGCCTTCGACATGGCCGGCGCACTGAAGGAACTGACCGGCAGGCTCGGCATAGGCCTCGTCTACAAGACCAGCTACGACAAGGCCAACCGCACCTCGCTGTCGGCGACGCGCGGCGCCGGCATGGACGCAGCCCTTCCCGTCTTCGACGAACTGCGCAAGGAATTTTCGCTCCCCGTGCTGACCGATGTCCACACCGAGGAGCAGTGCGCGATCGTCGCGCCGCATGTCGATGTCCTGCAGATTCCGGCTTTCCTGTCGCGCCAGACGGACATGCTGGTCGCCGCCGCAAGGACCGGCAAGGTTATCAATGTGAAGAAGGGGCAGTTCCTCGCCCCCTGGGACATGAAGAACGTCGTCGCCAAGATCACCGGATCCGGCAATGCCAATGTGCTGACCACCGAGCGCGGCGCCTCCTTCGGCTACAACACGCTGGTCTCCGACATGCGCGCTCTTCCCATCATGGCCGAAATCGGCGCGCCCGTGATCTTCGATGCCACCCATTCGGTGCAGCAAC
>NZ_RZPH01001506.1:0-916 GCF_004022825.1 Mesorhizobium sp. M7A.F.Ca.CA.004.04.2.1 | reverse complement strand
GGTCGGCTACGAGGACGAGGGCGATTGAAGCCATGAACCGCTTCGCCGAGCTTCTCGACCGCCTGGTGCTGACGCCGTCGCGCAACGGCAAGCTGACCTTGCTGACCGACTATTTCCGCAGCGTCGAGGATCCCGATCGCGGGCTGGCGCTGGCTGCCATCACCGGCGATCTCCACATCGCCGCGGTCAAGCCGGCGATGCTGCGCATGCTGGTCACCGAACGCATGGATCCGGTGCTGTTCGGCTATTCCTACGACTATGTCGGCGATCTCGCCGAAACGGTGTCGCTGGTCTGGCCGCAAACGCCCGGAAACATCGCGAACCGCGAGCCGACGCTGGGCGAAGTCGTGGCCAAACTGCAGGCGGCAAGCCGCTCCGACGGGCCCAAGGTGCTGGCCGGGCTGCTCGACAGCGCGGGCATCTCGGCGCGCTTTGCCATCATCAAGCTGGTCACCGGCGGCTTGCGCATCGGCATGTCGGCGCGGCTGGCCAAACAGGCGCTGGCCGATTTCGGCAAGGTCGACGTGGCCGAGATCGAGGAGCTCTGGCACGGGCTGTCACCGCCTTACACAGCGCTGTTCGCGTGGCTGGAAGGCAAGGCCGAAAGACCACGAAGCACGGCGTTGGCATTGTTTCGCCCGGTGATGCTGTCGAACCCGGTCGGTGACGGCGATCTCGAAAAGCTCGATCCCGCGGATTATGCCGCCGAATGGAAATGGGACGGCATCCGTGTCCAGGCGACGGCCGAGGGCGGTATCCGCCGGCTCTATTCGCGCACCGGCGACGATGTCTCCGGTGCCTTTCCGGACCTCGCCGAGGCCATGCATTTTTCCGCAACGCTGGACGGCGAATTGCTGGTCGGCGATCCCCGGGAGGCGACGGGAACCTTCTCGGATCTGCAGCAACGGCTGAATCG
>NZ_RZPH01001505.1:0-921 GCF_004022825.1 Mesorhizobium sp. M7A.F.Ca.CA.004.04.2.1 | reverse complement strand
TCTTGACGCGGCGGCGGCCGCCGCGTCAAGATCAGCGTCCTCGAAAACGATCACCGGGCCGTTGCCGCCCAGTTCCAGGAGCAGCGGCTTGCCGGCGCCGCGCTCGGCGATTTTCTTGCCGGTCGCCGCGCTGCCCGTAAAGCCGATTGCCGCGACGTCGGGATGAACCACGACGGCGTCGCCGGCGGTAGCGCCTTCACCGATGACCAGATTGATGACGCCGGCGGGAAGACCGGCGCCGTCGATTACCTCCATCAAGGCACAGGCGACCAGCGAGGTCGACGGGGCGGGCACCCAGACGATGGTGTTGCCGGTCGCAATGCCCGGTGCCAGATATTCGACGGGGATGTTGACCGGGAAGTTCCAAGGGGTAATGACTCCGTAGACCCCGCGCGGCTGGCGGATCGTCATGACGAGCTTCGTCGGATCCTCGGCGGGCAAGGTCTGGCCACCCAGCTGCTTGACGAGTTCGGATGCGAGCCGGAAGCCGTCGGCGGCCTTGCCGACCTCACCCATGGCCTCGGCAAGAACTTTGCCCTGCTCGGTCGACAGGAGGCGTGCGATCTTTTCTTGAGCCGCGTCGATTGCCGAGGCGATGGCAACGCAGATCGCGGCGCGCTTGAAAACCGGCATGCCGGCCCATGTCGGCGCGGCTGCTTTTGCAGCCGCGACAGCCCGTTGTACCGTCTCGCGGCCTGATCGCGGCAACTGGGCAATGGTCTCCCCGGTTGCGGGATTGACCGCCGGCATGGTGTCCGGCTCCGTCTGCCATTCGCCGCCTATGAAATTGGCGGGCGCGTCTTTCATGGCATAGCCACCATCCATTTCAAATCTCCTTCATTCGGCCGCCGCAGCGAGCGTTTGATCATCGGTACCGATATCCTGGCCCGCGATGACCAGACCGGCGGCAAAGATACGTTC
>NZ_RZPH01001504.1:0-921 GCF_004022825.1 Mesorhizobium sp. M7A.F.Ca.CA.004.04.2.1 | reverse complement strand
GACCAGGCTGTATACCCTGTAAACGCTATGGGTATGTCAAAGGCGTTGATGGAAAAAGTTATGATCGCGAAATCGCGAGTCAGCGATTCTGTTCGCACCGTCGTCTGCGCCACCCGTTACGGCAACGTCATGGCGTCCCGCGGCTCAGTGATCCCCCTCTTCCTTGACCAACTGCTAGGCGGCAAGCCCCTGACATTAACCGATCCCAACATGACACGTTTCTTGATGTCGCTCGATGAATCAGTCGACTTAGTACTTTATGCATTCGAGCACGCACGGTCGGGCGATATATTTGTTCAGAAGGCACCCGCTTCTACCGTGGGGGTTCTGGCTGAGGCGATGCAGGAACTATTCGAACGGGACAATCCGGTGAAAATCATCGGGACTCGTCATGGTGAGAAGCTTTTCGAAACTTTGGTGTCGCGCGAGGAAATGGTGCGTGCGGAAGACCTAGGCAATTATTATCGGATTCCGGCCGATTCTCGGGATCTGAACTACGACAAATATTTCGTTGAAGGCGAGCGAATGGTTTCAGAGCTGGAGGATTACACATCTCACAACACCGTTCGCCTCGATGTCGGTCAGGTCAAGGCACTGCTATCGCAGTTGGACATCCTTAAAGGGGCGCTCCGTGCTTAAGGTCATGACCATTGTTGGGACTCGGCCAGAGATTATTCGGCTGTCCAGGGTCATTGCAAAGTTCGATGCCAATTTCGATCACGTGCTCGTTCATAGTGGCCAGAACTACGATTATGAGCTGAATGAGGTCTTCTTTTCGCAGTTGGGCATTCGGCCGCCCAACGTCTTCCTCGAAGCTGCAGGTGCTTCTGCTGCGGAGACAATTGGGAAAGTCATCATCGCGGCTGATCAGGCGATCGAGAGTCATCGCCTGATCAGCCGCGATGATGACTTTCCCAATTG
>NZ_RZPH01001503.1:0-922 GCF_004022825.1 Mesorhizobium sp. M7A.F.Ca.CA.004.04.2.1 | reverse complement strand
GCCGGGCGCGATGCCGCGTGGACCGCGACCGGCGGCGCGCCGACAGCGTCAATGACCGAACGCTCTGCCGGTTCGGCCACTGTTTCGGCGCCGACGTGGGCAAGGCGCCTACGTTCTGAACAGACCGCCCGGGCAAATCGCCACGCTGCCGTGCAAGCTGTCCGAGACGGAGACCGGCCGGGAGGCAGCGCCAACCCCTCTCTCAACGACAAGGATGACTAGATGCTCTTCAAGCGACCCGTGCACCGTTACGGCAAAACACCCGAACCGGTCACGCCGTATCAAAAAGCCGCCCAGCTGTGGGACGAGCGCATCGGCTCATCTCGACTGCAGGCCAGGAACTGGCGGATCATGGCCCTTGGCTGCCTGGCCTTGGCGACCGGGCTTTCCGGCGGACTCGTATGGCAGTCGATGCAAAGCCGTGTCGTGCCTTATGTCGTCGAGGTCGATGGCTTCGGCGAGACGCACGCCGTCGCGCCGGCGATCCGGAATTATGAGCCCTCGGATGCTCAGATCGCCTGGCATCTCGGCCGCTTCATCCAGAATGTCCGTTCCGTTTCCACCGATCCGGTTTTGGTACGGCAGAACTGGTTGGCAGCGTACGACTTTGCTAGCGATCGCGCAGCGCTCTTCCTCAACGAATACGCCAAGGCGAACGACCCCTTCGGTCAGATCGGAACGCGCAGTGTTTCGGTACAGGTCACCAGCGTGGTCAGAGCCTCCGAAAGTTCATTCCAGGTCAAATGGACCGAGCAGGTGTTTGAGCGCGGAAGCCTTGCCAGCACGATGCGCTGGACTGCGATCCTCACGATCGTGATCCGCTCGCCAAGCAATACGGATCAGCTGCGCAAGAATCCGCTCGGCGTCTTCATCAATGCCATTGACTGGTCACGCGAGCTCGACAGCGCCGTCCCAGCCCCCC
>NZ_RZPH01001502.1:0-929 GCF_004022825.1 Mesorhizobium sp. M7A.F.Ca.CA.004.04.2.1 | reverse complement strand
GGTCCCGCCCCTCCGCCTGGCTGAGACTGTCGCCGACGACGACGACGTCGATGCCCTTTCCCGACAACAGCGATTCGGCCTCCCAGGGCTGGCGCGCCTGATGCACATCGTGACCGCGCCGCTCGAGATGGTCGGCGAGTTCGGTCGCCACCACTTCGGCTACCGAAACGAGCGCAATGACGGATCGTGCAGCCATGTTTTCCAACCGTTCCCTAGCAACCCGGATATGAGTGCTGGACATGATGTTTATACCCAATCTACTTTCCACTGAAAGTGGGAGCGAAAGCATCGTGCGGGCAAGAATTGTCATCGTCGAGGACGAGCCCGATCTACGGGACGCGGTCGCCGAATATCTTGGCGCCGCCGGCTATGAGGTGGCCACCGCCGAAAGTGCTGCCGCTGCGCGCAGCCTCGTTGAAACGCAATCGTTCCATCTCGCCATTCTCGACATCGCCATGCCGGGCGAGGACGGCCTCTCGCTCGGCCGCTGGCTGCGTTCGAAACTGCCGATCGGCATCATCTATGCGACAGCGGCCGGCACCGCGCTCGACCGCATCGTCGGGCTGGAACTCGGTGCCGACGATTACATCGTCAAGCCCTACGAATTGCGCGAAGTGCTGGCCAGGGTGCGCAGCGTGTTGCGCCGCGTTCCCCAGCCGAAGGAGCTCCAGGACAAGAAGGCCGGGACGGATCGCCGTTCCGTTGCCTTCGGTCCCTTCCAGGCCGACCTCGACGGCAGGCTGGTCACCGGCGCCAATGGCGCGGTGATCGACATGGCCAAGAGTGAGTTCGACGTGCTGGAGATTTTCCTCACCCGCGCCAATCGGCTGCTAACCCGCGCCGCGATCTCCGAGGCGATTGGCTTCACCGAAGATCCGGAATCGTCACGCGCCGTCGACATTCGCATCATGCGGCTGCGTAAGAAGATC
>NZ_RZPH01001501.1:0-930 GCF_004022825.1 Mesorhizobium sp. M7A.F.Ca.CA.004.04.2.1 | reverse complement strand
CCAAGCTCGGTCGGGTTGTCAGCCATCGCCCGGATCAGCCCGGCAAGACCAACACCGCCGCTTTCGCCGGCGACGATCACCGGATCGCCGGCGGCCGGCCGGGCCAGCCGCCGCATCACCGCGATGGCGTCAGCCTCATCCACCGTCATGAAGGCATCGGCGGCGCGCGCCAGCACCCGCCAGGCGACCGGGGAGACCTCGTAGCATTCAAGCATGGCCATCACCGTCGGCCGGCAATGCGCGACCTTGACCGGGTGCCCGGCCTGGGCGGCTGCAAAAACACAGGCTGCACGCGCCGGCTCGACCACGATGAAGGTCGGCCTGGCGTCACCGAGCACGATGGCGAGATGACCGGCCAGCGCGGCGGCAATGCCACCGACACCAGCCTGCACAAAGACGTGGGTTGGTGTCCGAGGGAACTGACGCAGCGCTTCGCGCACGATCGCCGTATAGCCCTGCATGACCAGGCTAGGAATCCGTTCATAGCCCGGCCATGAGGTGTCGGACACGACGGTCCAGCCCTTCTCGGCCGAAACCTGGGCGGCCTGCCTGACCGAATCATCATAGTTGCCGTCGACGCGGATCATCTCGGCACCATAGCGGGCGATCGCCGCTATGCGCTCCTCGCTGACGCCGGCGTGGACGAAGATCGCCGCCCGCGCGCCGACGAGTTGCGCGCCTTGCGCAACGGAGCGGCCATGATTGCCGTCGGTCGCACAGGCAAATGTCATCGCAGCAGTGACGGCCCGTACATCAGGCCGATTGAGATCGGCCATATCGACGGGCCGGCCCAGCCGGTTGCCTGCCTCCTCCAGCACCAGGCGGAAGACGGCATAAGCGCCGCCCAGAGCCTTGAAGCTGCCGAGGCCGAGGCGAAAGCCTTCATCCTTGATATGGATAGCGCTAATTCCGAGCTCGCTGGCAAACGCC
>NZ_RZPH01000014.1:0-19184 GCF_004022825.1 Mesorhizobium sp. M7A.F.Ca.CA.004.04.2.1 | reverse complement strand
GATCTCGCCCTGGGTCATCAGGCTTTCGACGCGGGCGTCGATCAGCCCGTCTCGGAAGGTGTTGAGATAGAGGATGCCGGTCACCAGGACGGCAAGGCCGGCAAGGTTGAGGAACAGGATACGCCGTGTCAGGCTGGAAAAGATATGATGGCCAAGGAAACGGCGCATCGGCACCGTGATCTTCGACACGAAGGACGGCATGATCCGCGACGGCCGCCTGGAGGCGCCCGCCGGTCTTGTTCGCTGTGCTTCCACTGCCATCGAATAGCAGGCCCTGCTACTTATGCTTCGCGGAACCGGTATCCGACTCCGTAAAGGGTTTCGATCATCTCGAAGTCGTCGTCGACGGCCTTGAACTTCTTGCGCAGCCGCTTGATGTGGCTGTCGATGGTGCGGTCGTCGACATAGACCTGTTCATCATAAGCCGAATCCATGAGCGCATCACGGCTTTTTACGACGCCTGGACGCTGCGCCAGCGAATGCAGGATCAGGAACTCGGTGACGGTGAGCGTCACCGGCTCGCCTTTCCAGGTGCAGGTGTGGCGCTCCTGGTCCATGACGAGTTGGCCGCGCTCGAGCGAGCGGGCCTGCTGGCTTGGCGTCTTGGCGGCAGCCTCGCGGGCACTGGCGCGGCGCAGCACGGCGCGCACCCGCTCGACCAGCAGGCGCTGCGAGAAGGGCTTGCGGATGAAATCGTCGGCGCCCATCTTGAGGCCGAACAATTCGTCGATCTCGTCGTCCTTGGAGGTCAGGAAGATCACCGGAAGGTCGGACTTCTGGCGCATGCGGCGCAGCAGTTCCATGCCGTCCATGCGCGGCATCTTGATGTCGAGGATGGCAAGGTTCGGCGGGCGTGCCGCCAGGCCTTCCAGCGCTGACGCACCATCCGTGTAGGTCTCGACGCGATACCCCTCGGATTCCAGGGCGATCGACACCGATGTCAGAATGTTGCGGTCGTCATCGACAAGCGCGATTGTTGCCATTTCAAGCGGCTCCCTCATGAGCTGTCCCTTCTGTCGTAGAGAAGGGGCTTTTGCAGGACAAATTAGGTACAAAATGTGGCATAGGCCTTGTCCGCTGTCACGCGCGGCATGCCGGCGGCCACAATCCTACCTCGACATGGATTGGACGAACGGACATCGCCAATCCTTTGGGCAACCGCGAAACTTTTTGCACATATAAACGATTTAAACAACTTTCAAAATATTTAAATCGATTAATGATTTGATATCATTTGGCTTTTCTGGTTCTGACCATCTCGCCCGCGTAGTGGGCGTGCTGGAAACGTGCCGGCAAAGATGCGGCAAATCCAAGAGGGACACTCGATGTCGGAAGTCGGCAAACGCAATTCCGCCTGCGCGATCGATCATATCGGCCTGAAAACCACCGGCGTGGTGCGCTATAATTTCGGTGCGGCCGCCCTTTATGAGGAATCGATCCGGCGCGGCGAGGCCCGCTTGACCGCCCATGGCGCGCTGGTCGCCGAGACCGGACAGCACACCGGCCGCTCGCCCAAGGACAAGTTCGTCGTCCGCGATGGCGCCACCGAACCACATGTCTGGTGGGACAACAACAAGGCGATCTCGCCGGCCCAGTTCGACACGCTGCTCGCCGATTTCCAGGCGCATGCCGCGGACAAGGATCTATACGTCCAGGATCTGGTCGGCGGCGCCGATGCGGAGTCGAGGCTGCCGACCAGGGTGATCACCGAATTTGCCTGGCACTCGCTGTTCATCCGCAATCTGCTGATCCGTCCGGATGCCGCCGAACTCGAACAGTTCGTGCCTGAGATGACGATCATCGACCTGCCGTCCTTCCGCGCCGATCCCCTTCGTCACGGCAGCCGCACCGAAACGGTGATCGCCGTCGATCTTTCGCGCAAGATCGTGCTGATCGGCGGCACCTCCTATGCCGGCGAGATGAAGAAGTCGGTGTTCACCATGCTCAACTATCTGCTGCCGGCGAAAGGCGTGATGCCGATGCATTGCTCGGCCAATGAGGGTGCGGCCGGCGACGCCGCCATCTTCTTCGGCCTGTCGGGCACCGGCAAGACGACGCTCTCGGCCGATCCCTCGCGCACGCTGATCGGCGACGACGAGCATGGCTGGGGGCCGCACGGCATCTTCAATTTCGAAGGCGGCTGCTATGCCAAGACGATCAAGCTGTCGGCGGAAGCCGAGCCGGAAATCTTCGCCACCACGCAGCGCTTCGGCACGGTGCTGGAAAATGTCGTGCTCGACGCTGATGGCGTGCCGGATTTCAACGACGGAAGACTGACCGAGAACACACGCTGCGCCTACCCGCTGGACTTCATCCCCAATGCCAGCAAGACCGGCCGCGCCAACCATCCCAACAACATCATCATGCTGACCGCCGATGCGTTCGGCGTGATGCCGCCGATCGCGCGGCTGACCCCGGCGCAGGCGATGTATCATTTCCTGTCCGGCTACACCGCCAAGGTGGCCGGAACCGAAAAGGGCGTGACCGAGCCCGAAGCGACGTTTTCGACCTGTTTCGGTGCGCCGTTCATGCCGCGCCACCCTTCCGAATACGGCAATCTGCTGCGCGAGCTGATTGCACGCCACGGCGCCGATTGCTGGCTGGTCAATACCGGCTGGACCGGCGGCGCCTACGGCACCGGCAAGCGCATGCCGATCAAGGCGACGCGCGCGTTGCTTGCAGCCGCACTTGACGGCTCGCTGAAGACGGCCGAGTTCCGCACCGACCCTCATTTCGGTTTCGAGGTGCCGGTGGCTGTGCCGGGCATCGATAGCGCCATTCTCGACCCGATGATTCTGGACCCCCGGGCGACCTGGGCCGACAAGGCCGGCTACGACCGTCAGGCGGCACGGCTGGTCGGCATGTTCGCCGTCAATTTCGAGAAATTCGAAAGCCATGTCGACGCCGTGGTGCTGGGCGCGGCGCCGCGCATGCAGGAAGCGGCGGAGTAATCGCGCCACAGGGGTCAGCTTTCGTTGAAAGGCCCGGTTCGATCGGGCCTTTTCTTTTTCGATCCGCCGCGCCATGACTGCGGCATGGCGAGCGACGACAACATCATCATATCAGGCGATGCGGTGATCCATCCGGGCGACCTGCACGAGGATTTCATCCGCTCGTCCGGTCCCGGCGGCCAGAACGTCAACAAGGTGGCGACGGCGGTGCAACTGCGCTTCGACGCGGCCAACGCAACGGGTCTGTCGGAGCGCGTGCGCGAGCGGACGATCAAGCTTGCCGGCCAGCGTGCCACCAAGGACGGTGTCATCGTCATCGAAGCAGGCCGCTTCCGCACCCAGGAACAGAACCGGGCGGATGCGCGGGCACGGCTGACGGCATTGGTCGCCAAGGCCGCCGAACCGCCACCGCCGCCGCGCAAGAAGACACGGCCGTCGAAGGGTGCCGTGGAACGGCGGCTGAAGAGCAAGGCCGGGCGCGGCACGATCAAGAAGCTGCGGGGCCGGGTGGAGAACGATTAAGCACCACACCAATCACGCGCAAAACGACTTCCCATTTTGGACCGCAGATGCAAAGTTCAACCATTGCCATTAGCAAGGGAGACCAAGGATGGGCATGTTCGATTTCGTCAAGAGCGTCGGCAAGAAACTGGGCATCGGCGGTGACGACGAAGCCGCACCCACGGCCGACACACTCAAGAAGGAGCTCGATTCGCACAAGCTCGGCACCGATGGCGTCGAGGTCGTCGTCACGGGCGACACGGCGGTGCTGAAGGGTGTGGTCAAGGACCAGTCGATCTTCGAGAAGGCGGTCATCGCCGTCGGCAACACGCTCGGCGTCTCCAAAGTGCAGGCGGACGAATTGCAGGTCGCGCCAGCACCTGGCACGGCCGCCGCCCCCGCCAAGGAGCCCACCTTCTACACGGTGAAGAAGGGCGACAATCTCTGGAAGATCGCCGAGAAAAGCTACGGCAAGGGCCAAGGCGTCAAGAACACGGTCATATTCGAGGCCAACAAGCCGATGCTGACCCATCCCGACAAGATCTATCCGGGCCAGGTGCTGCGCATTCCCGACCTCGCCTGATCGGCGGCTGCCAATTCGACAAGAGCGGCGGCTTTCGGGTCGCCGTTTTCATTTGAACGTGACATTTTACGGTTCCGAACCATCCAAGAGGTAATCGAATCCGTGCTCGTCCTGCCCAAAGGCGTCCGCCACATGCCGGCCTACCTGTCGCGCAGCGCGCAGGAAGAGATGGTCGACGAGGTGGGACGGATCGTGCAGCAGGCGCCGCTGTTCGTGCCGGCCATGCCGCGCACCGGCAAGGAGATGAGCGTGCGTATGACCAATTGCGGGCCGCTCGGCTGGGTCACCGACAAGGAGCACGGCTATCGTTACCAGCCGGCGCATCCGGTAACCGGGGCGCCTTGGCCGCCAATTCCGGATGCGCTGCTCGACCTGTGGCGCGAGGTCTCGGGCTATTCGCACCCGCCGGAAGCATGCCTCATCAATTTCTACACGCCGGACGCAAAAATGGGCCTGCATCAGGACCGCGACGAGACCGATCTTTCGGCGTCGGTCGTCTCCGTCTCGCTCGGCGACGACTGCCTGTTCCGAGTCGGCCAGACCACGCGTGATGGCGCCACCAAGTCGTTCAGGCTGCAAAGCGGTGACGTCGTGGTGCTCGGCGGCGAGGGGCGGCTGTGCTTTCACGGCGTCGATCGGATCTATCCCTCGACCTCGGCGCTGCTGAAAAACGGCGGGCGGATCAATCTGACGCTGCGGCGGGTGACGGAGCCGGCCGTCACAGCTTCCTGAGCGCCACTTCCTCGATCAGGTGGTCGGCGCCTTTGCGCAGGATCAAGTCGGCGCGGGCCCGCGTCGGCAGGATGTTCTCGCGCAGATTCTTCAAATTGATGTTGGTCCACAGGCCTTCGGCGATGGCGCGCGCCGAACTCTCCGACAGCTGCGAATAGCGGTGAAAGAAGGAGTCCGGGTTGCGGAAGGCGGTCTCACGCAGCCGCATGAAGCGGGAAATGTACCAGTTGTGGATCAGCTTCTCGTCGGCATCGATGTAGATGGCGAAGTCGAAGAAGTCCGACAGGAAAGGGACGATCTTGCCGTCCTGCGGCAGCTTGCCGGGCTGCAGGACATTGATGCCTTCGAAGATCAATATGTCGGGCCGGTCGATGGTGACGAACTCGCCAGGAATGACGTCATAAGTCAGGTGCGAATAGACCGGCGCGCGGACATCGGGCAGCGCCGACTTGATGCCCGACAGGAAGCGCAGCAGCGCGCCCACATCGTAGCTGTCGGGGAAACCCTTGCGCTCCATCAGGTTCTCGCGGCGCAGGACCTCGTTGGGCAGCAGGAAGCCGTCGGTGGTGATGAGATCGACCTTGGGGCTCGACGGCCAGCGCGCCAGCAGTTCCTTCAGCACGCGTGCGGTGGTCGATTTGCCGACGGCGACCGAACCGGCAATGCCGATGATGAACGGTGTCTTGACCACGTCGACCGCGTTGAAGAAGGCCTGGCGTTGCCGAAACAGCAGCTGGCTCGCTTCGACATGCGCCGACAACAGCCGCGACAGCGACAGATAGATGCGCGTGACCTCCTCGAGATCGACCGGATCGTTGAGCGAGCGCAGGCGGCGGAATTCGTCCGCGCTCAGCGTCAGTGGGGTATCGGCGCGGAATTGCGACCATTGCTCGGCGGAGAAGAAGCGAAAGGGGGAATACTTCTCGGTCGGCGCGAGCTGATCCATCGAGATACCTGCCCTTCCTCGCGGTCAGCCCTTGGGCCGTGACGCCTTCTCGGCGATGCCCGAACGCCGGGTGCGGCCTTCGAGTTCCCTGAGCACGTCGCTCAGCGAAACTCCCGAGAGGCCGAGAACGACGAGCCAATGATACATAAGATCGGCGCTTTCTGAAACGATGGCCGGTTTGTCGCCCCTGACGGCGGCAATCACCGTCTCGACGGCCTCCTCGCCGAGCTTCTGCGCCGCCTTGTCGATGCCGCGCGCGAACAATTTTGCCGTCCACGAATCCGGATCTCCTGAATGGGCGCGTTCCCCAATGATTTTTTCCAGATCGGAAAGCGAAAACTCGGTCATGGCGTCATCTATCTGCTTGTTTAAGCATGATCTTTTCCGAAAACCGGTTCCCACTTTTCGGGATCATGCTTTAGGGCCGATTATTCACAGAGTCCAGCCGCATCGGCAGGCCGGCGGCGGCCATATGCGCCTTGGCCTGCGCTATCGTGTAGGTGCCGAAATGGAAAATGGACGCGGCCAGCACCGCGCCGGCATGGCCGTCGCGAATGCCTTCGACCATGTGGTCGAGCGTGCCGACGCCGCCGGAGGCGATCACCGGCGCGCGCACGGCGTCTGATATCGCGCGGGTCAGCGCGATGTCGTAGCCGGCCTTGGTGCCGTCCCGATCCATCGAGGTCAGCAGGATCTCGCCGGCGCCGCGATCGACCATTTTCCGGGCGAATTCGACCGCGTCGATGCCGGTCTTTTCGCGGCCGCCATGAGTGAAGATCTCCCAGCGGTCGGTCTCACTGGTGCCCGACACCTTCTTGGCGTCGATGGCGACGACGATGCACTGGTTGCCGAACTTGTCGGCGGCCTCCGCAACGAAATCCGGGTTCTTCACCGCGGCCGTGTTGATCGACACCTTGTCGGCGCCGGCCAAAAGCAGCTTCCTGATATCGGCGACCTGGCGCACGCCGCCGCCAACGGTCAGCGGCATGAAGCATTGTTCGGCGGTACGTGCGATAACGTCGAAGATGGTCTCGCGATTGTCCGACGAAGCGGTGATGTCGAGGAAGCAGAGTTCGTCGGCGCCGGCCGCGTCATAGGCCTTGGCCGCCTCGACCGGATCGCCGGCGTCGACGAGATCGACGAAGTTGACGCCCTTGACGACACGGCCGTTCTTGACGTCGAGACAGGGGATGACACGGGCTTTCAGCATCAGCGGCCCTCTATCGTGGCGATGAGATCGTTCAGCAACTGGCCGACCTGCGGCGGAACATCGGCCTGGGCGTCGAAGGCCGGGTCGTAGGCGGAAACGGTGATGCCGACGATCGGCACCGCCAGCGCGATGGCGCACGTGGCATCGCGCAACTGTTCCGGGCTCGGCCCGCCCGAAGTGATATAGCGGTTGGCCTGCAGCTCCCGGGGATCGTGCACGTCCATATCGAGATGCATGTGCACGCGTCTGGCGCCGGCGACCATCAGTCTTTCGGCCGCCTGGGCCACCCCGGAGCACTCCGTCCGCACGATCGGCAATGTCTCGAGAAGCTGTTTTTCCGCGGGATCGAGATCGCGCGCGTTGACGAGCACGCAACGCGACGGATCGACCGGCTTGAAGCCCGGAATGGCCGACGCCATCGGCCGCCAGCACAGGCCAAGCACGGTCGCCAGCGCCATGCCGTCGAGAAAGCCGTATGTGGATGTCTCGGGCGTGTTGAGATCGCCATGCTGGTCGGCCCAGATGATCGCATCGGCGTCTTCGCCGGCGACCGCGCCGGCGCTGGTCAGGCAGTTTCCGGCAAGGACGATGGGAAACCGACCGGCGTCGCGGGCAAGGCGAACCTCGCTCGCAACCGCGTTGCAGACGGCAAAGCCGGTGGCGATTTCACGCTCCTGGGCATCTCCAACCTTGCCGATATCCTCGACCATCACATCGTGGCCGGCCATCGTCAGGGCGTCGACGAGCCCGCCAGAGACCAGCGCGTCCGGCCCCTGGCCCATGCCGCCATGATAGTGGCCGCTGTCATAGGAGGCCAGGATAATGGAGATTTTCACGTCCGCGTCTCCGCCCTGCCCTGCAGGATCGCCAGGGCCTCGGCCGGATCGATGCGGCCGTCATAGAGCGCGCGGCCGGAGATCGCGCCTTCGAGCTTTTGCGCATCGGGCATGGTCATGCGCACGATGTCGGCGATCGAGGCGAGGCCGCCCGACGCGATGACCGGGATCGACACGGCATCGGCGAGGTCGATGGTGGCGTCCCAGTTGATGCCGGTCAAAACGCCGTCGCGGTCGATGTCGGTGTAGATGATGGCAGCGACGCCGGCGCCCTCGAACTTCCTCGCCAGTTCGATGACGCCGAGGCTCGACGCCTCGGCCCAGCCCTCGACGGCGACCTTGCCGCCCTTGGCGTCGATGCCGACGGCGACCTTGCCCGGAAACGCCTTGCAGGCCTGTTTGACAAGGTCCGGGTCACGCACCGCCACCGTGCCGAGGATGACCCGGGCCAGGCCGCGATCGAGCCAGTCCTCGATCTGCGCCAGCGTGCGGATGCCGCCGCCGAGCTGCACCGGGTTCTTCGTTGCCTTGAGGATGGCGCCGACCGCCGCACTGTTGACGCTCTGGCCCTGGAAGGCGCCGTTGAGGTCGACGACATGCAGCCATTCGAAACCCTGTTGCTCGAAGGCCCGCGCCTGCGCGGCAGGATCATCGTTGTAGATGGTCGCGGTCGTCATGTCGCCATGCCTGAGGCGCACGCACTGGCCGTCCTTGAGATCTATCGCCGGGAAAAGGATCATCCGTTCAGGCGCCTTCCACAATGGCGAAATGGGATGTCGAATAGAGACGTCGGAATTTCAGCGCCACCTGGTATTCAGGCGAATGGAAGCAGGCGAGTGCGACCGCATAGCTCTCGAACTCGATGATGACATGGCGATTGCCCGATAGCCCTTCCGGGCTCGACGACTGACCGCCGCGGGTCAGGAACTTTGCGCCATATTTGTCGAAAGCCGCTTTGTTGGCGGCAATGTATAGCGGATAGTTTTCCGGATCGGTCACCTCGACCATCGCCATCCAGTAGCCCTTCTTGCTCATGGTCTATCCCTCTGCTCGAGCATGATCTCCGGACAAACGGGAACCGTTTGTCCGAGAAAGCCGGGGTCCACTTTTCGGGATCATGCTCTAGGGCCTCCAGCGCAGGAAATTGGTGATCAGCGCGAGGCCGAGCGCCTGGCTCTTTTCCGGGTGGAACTGCGTGCCGACAAGATTGTCGCGGGCGACGGCCGCCGTCACCGGGCCGCCATAGTCGGCAACCGCCAGAACCTCGTCCGCCTTGCCCGCATCGAGATGATAGGAATGCACGAAATAGGCATGCAGCCCGCTTGCGCCAGTCGGTATGCCGGCAAACAGCGGATGCTGGCGCTTGAGCTCGATCGTGTTCCAGCCGATCTGCGGGATCTTCAGCGCCGGATCGGAAGGCATGATCTCCTTCACGTCGCCCGATATCCAGCCGAAGCCCTTGGTAATCGTCTTTTCGAGGCCGCGCTGCGACATCAGCTGCATGCCGACGCATATGCCGAGGAACGGCCGGCCCTTGACGATCGCAACCTCCTCGACGGCTTCCCACATGCCTTCGACGGCCTGCAGGCCGGAGGCGCAGTCGGCATAGGCGCCGACGCCGGGCAGGACGATGCGATCGGCCGTGCGCACCTGCTCGGCATCTGCGGTCAGGTCGATATCGGCCGATATGCCGGCTTCGCGCGCGGCGCGCTCGAAAGCCTTGGTGGCCGAGCGCAAATTGCCCGAGCCGTAGTCGATGATCGCAACCCGCATGTCAGCTTCTTCCCGGAATGTGGGTCAGCCCCAGCGCCATGCCCGGCTGCGCTGGCCGCGCGAGGGCAGCATCGGGGACCATACGCGGCGCCGGCACAACCTCATCGGCAAGCGCTTCCGCTTCCAGCGCATAGCGTGTGTCGGCGTCGTCGAGCCAACCGGCTTCGACCGCGCCCCATTCGTGCCAACCGCGCCGGCGAAGTGCCGCGATGCGCAGGCCTTGCCCTTCCAGTCCGACATAGAGCGAAACCAACAGTGACAGCAGCGAGCCGGCCAGACCAAGGCCGAGCTTCTGGCCCAGCATCGAAAGCAGGCCCATGACGACGAAGGCAAGCGCTGCCTCGATCCACAGCCGATGCCAGGCGAACCATAGCGGCGGCACCAGGAGGCCCAGCCAGGTGAAGCCATCGCGGACAAAGGCCGTGGCATCGGCCTTCTCGCTGCGGCCTGGCGGTTCCATCACGACATAGGTGGCCATGGCCTTATCCCTTCAACGATCCCTTGGTGGAGGGAACCGCATCCGGCTGGCGCGGATCGCGTTCGAGAGCCGCGCGCAGCGCGCGCGCCACCGCCTTGAAGCAGGTCTCGGCGATGTGATGGTTGTTGGCGCCATAGTGATTGGTGACATGCAGCGTGATGCCGGCATTCTGCGCCAAAGCCTGGAAGAATTCGCGCACCAGTTCGGTGTCGAAGGTGCCGATCTTCGGCGACGAGAAGGAAACGTTCCAGACCAGGAACGGACGGCCGGACACGTCGATCGCAGCGCGCGTCAGCGTCTCGTCCATGGCAAGGTCGATCGAGGCATAGCGCATGATGCCGCGCCGCTCGCCCAGTGCCTTGGCCAGCGCCTGGCCAAGCGCGATGCCGGTGTCCTCGACGGTGTGATGATCGTCGATATGCAGGTCGCCCTTGGCCCTGACCGTCATGTCGATCAGGGAATGGCGCGCCAGCTGGTCCAGCATATGGTCGAAGAAGCCGACGCCCGTCGAAATGTCCGATTTTCCGGTGCCGTCGACATGGACCGAGACGGCAATCTCGGTTTCCTTGGTCTTGCGGCTGACTTCGGCGGCGCGGGGCGGCATCACTCTATCCTTGTCCCAGAGGTTCACATCGTGACCAGCTCAGAGGTTCAAGCGCTCGCAGGCTTGAAAACGAAAGCCTTCTAGCAGCATGATCCGGCGATTGCCAGTTGCGAACCCGGCCGCTATCCAGCGGTTTGCAATCATCGGTCCCATGCATACATATGGCCGATCAAGTCACTCGTACCGCGCCGATCGCCTTATCGGGATGGCGCTGCTCGGAGCCAGGAAATGTCCGATAATCTGACCATGCACGCCACGACCATCGTGACGGTGCGCAAGGGCAACAAGGTGGTGATCGCCGGCGACGGCCAGGTCAGCCTTGGCCAGACCATCATGAAGGGCAACGCCAAGAAGGTGCGCCGCATCGGCAAGGGCGGCAATGTGATCGCCGGGTTCGCCGGCGCCACCGCCGACGCCTTCACGCTGCTGGAGCGGCTCGAAGCCAAGCTCGAACAATATCCAGACCAGCTGACGCGCGCCTGCGTCGAACTCGCCAAGGACTGGCGCACCGACCGCTATCTGCGCCGGCTGGAAGCGATGATGCTGGTGGCCGACAAGTCGGTATCGCTGGCGCTGACCGGCACTGGCGACGTGCTCGAGCCCGAATTCGGCGTCATGGCCATCGGTTCGGGCGGTAACTACGCGCTGGCCGCGGCCCGCGCGCTGATGGACAGCGACAAGGATGCCGAGGAGATCGCCCGCAAGGCGATGCAGATCGCATCCGACATCTGCGTCTACACCAACAACAATTTCGTCGTCGAAACGCTCGAGGTCGGCTGAAAAGGCCGGCCATGACCCCGAAAAGTGGAAACCGGTTTTCTCGGACGAACGGTTCCGTTCGTCCAGAGATCATCGCCGAACAAGAAGATAGCTACGACTTTCGGCCGGTGACGGAAAAAGACCTGCCGATGATCGCCGGCTGGCTCGCCGAGCCGCATGTTGCAGAGT
Organism: Mesorhizobium sp. M7A.F.Ca.CA.004.04.2.1; assembly: GCF_004022825.1. Classification (NCBI taxonomy): domain Bacteria; kingdom Pseudomonadati; phylum Pseudomonadota; class Alphaproteobacteria; order Hyphomicrobiales; family Phyllobacteriaceae; genus Mesorhizobium; species Mesorhizobium sp. M7A.F.Ca.CA.004.04.2.1. The sequence goes on along the minus strand of NZ_RZPH01000014.1, from coordinate 7,622 downwards.
GGTGGGACGATCCGGAGACGGAAATCGCCGGCATTCGCGAGCACATCGACTCGATTTCGGTCGAGCCGCTGATCGTCGAGCTCGACGGCAAGCCGATCGCCTATCTGCAGAGCTACGACCCGCATCTGGAAGACGACCATCCCTATGCCGACCAGCCGTTCGGCACGCTCGGCATCGACGTGTCGATCGGCGTGCCGGAGTTGCTCGGGCGCGGCCATGGCTCGGCAATCGTGCGCCAGTTCGTCGAACAGCTTTTCGAGGAAGGTGTTCCGCGCGTCATCATCGATCCGGATCCCGCCAATGTCAGGGCGATCCGTGCCTATGAAAAGGCTGGCTTTGTTGCCTTTGACACCAGAACATCGGAGTACGGGCCGGCCTTGATGATGGCGCGCGACGCGACGCAGGAGCCCAATTGATCAGCGCCGAAACCCTCGACAAGGCAGTCGCGAAAGGTTTGATCTCGCAGACCCTGCGCGATCAGTTGGAGGCCATGGAACGTGCGGTCGCTCTCGCCCCCGAGGCCAGGCGCGCCGATGACGAGGGTGACGAGGAAAACCTGCGGCTGGTGGGCGGCGGCAACGATCTGTTTGTCACCGTGGGAACCGTTCTGCTCAGCGCCGGCTTCTTCTTTGTCCTGACCACCTTGCTTCCAGGCCAAACATTCTGGATCGCAGGCATCCTCGCGGTTTTCGCCTGGGGGCTCGCCGAAATCGTCACGCGTCAGCACCGGATGAAATTATCGTCGTCCGTGCTTGCCCTGATTTTCATGGCCGCCATTCTGGCCGCTCTGGCGCTACAGGTGGAGGCCAGCTTCGGCATACGCAAGCCGGAGACTATCTGGCAGCTATTGGCGTTGCGCCAGACGGCGTCCCAGGCCGGATATCTGTTCCTGGGCGGAGGAATAATCGCGGCGGCGATCTATTTCTGGCGTTTTCGCGTCCCCATCATTGCCGGGGCTATCGCCATCGCTTTTACACTGCTTGCCTTCCTGCAAACGGCGATAATCCTGTATGATAGCGTGACAGCGGGTGCGATTGCGCCACCGCGTATGGAGGATGTTCCCGAATTGCTCCGCGCGGCACTTTACATGCCGCTGATCTGCGGCCTGATCGTGTTCGCAACGGGTGTAGCTTTTGACATTTACGACAGGGATCGACGCAAGATCTGGTCCGATTGCGCTTTCTGGCTGCATGTCGTCTCGGCGCCCATGCTGGTGCATCCGCTCTTCATCATGGCAACCGGCCAGAACGTCGTGTTCGGACATATCGCGCCGGATGCCAATGCAACCATCATGCTGACTATACTGATCCTTGGCTTCCTCTATGTCGCGCTTGCCATCGACCGCCGTTCGCTTCTGGTTCCGACATTGGCTTACTTCGGCTCGCTGGGCATCTATTATCTGGTGAATTCCGCCTCCGATTCGACGGGCATCCCGCCTTTTGCCTTGATCCTGGTCGTTGTTGGCGCGCTGATCATTCTGTTCGGGGCTGGCTGGCAGCGTATCCGGCGGATTGTGGTCAAACCCACCTTGCCGGCTGCCGTGATCCGCCGGCTACCGCCGCTGAAGGCGTGACAAGGCTTGTGATGGTCGAGACGGCGACGCGAAACGAGGGGGAATGAACCGATGACGACACCGACCGCGGAGAACAGCTATTCGGCCTATGAAGACAGCTGGCGGATGGGGCTTCTGCTCGTCCTCGCCCTGATCATCTTCCAGGCCGGGGCGCTCTACGGCATGGGGCGAGCGCCGATCTGCACCTGCGGCTACGTCAAGCTCTGGCATGGCGTCGTGCAGAGTTCGGAGAATTCCCAGCACATTTCGGACTGGTATACGTTCTCGCACATCATCCACGGCTTCCTGTTCTATGCGCTGGCAAGATTCCTGTTCCCGCGTTCGCCGATCGGCTTGAGGCTGGCGTTCGCCGTCTTCATCGAAGGCGGTTGGGAGCTGCTCGAAAACAGCCCATTCATCATCGAGCGCTACCGCGCCGGCACCATCTCGCTCGACTATTACGGCGACAGCATCATCAATTCGGTGTCCGACACACTGGCCATGATGCTGGGATTTGTGATGGCGCGAAGGCTACCTATATGGGTGATCGTCAGCCTTGCCATCATCTTCGAACTCGGTACCGGCTATCTCATCCGGGACAATCTGACACTCAACGTGATCATGCTGCTGCATCCGTTCGAGGCCATCAAGCAGTGGCAAAGTGGAATCTAGTGATATGAGCACATTTTCTCCCCGCGAAATCGTTTCGGAACTCGACCGTTTCATCATCGGCCAGAAGGACGCCAAGCGCGCCGTGGCCATTGCCTTGCGCAACCGCTGGCGCCGCCAGCAGCTGGAAGGCCAGATGCGCGAAGAGGTGATGCCGAAGAACATCCTGATGATCGGGCCGACCGGCGTCGGCAAAACCGAAATCTCGCGCCGCCTGGCGCGGCTCGCCGGTGCGCCTTTCGTCAAGGTCGAGGCAACCAAGTTCACCGAGGTCGGCTATGTCGGCCGCGATGTCGAGCAGATCATCCGCGATCTGGTCGAGATCGCCATCGGCCTGGTGCGTGAGAAGATGCGCGAAGACGTCAAGGCGCGCGCCCACGTCAACGCCGAGGAACGCGTGCTGGAAGCGCTGGTCGGCAAGACCGCGAGCCCGGCCACCCGCGATAGTTTCCGCAAGAAGCTGCGCGACGGTGAGCTCGACGACAAGGAGATCGAGGTCGAGGTTGCCGACACCGGCAGCGGCGGCATGCCCGGTTTCGAGATCCCCGGCATGCCCGGCGCCAATATCGGCGTGCTGAACATCAACGACATGCTGTCGAAGGCGATGGGCGGCAAGAAGACCAAGATGCGCAAGACGACGGTGAAGGAGTCCTACGATCTGCTGGTCAATGACGAGTCCGACAAGCTGCTCGACCAGGACGAAGTGGTGCGGCGGGCGCTCGATGCGACGGAGAATGACGGCATCGTCTTCCTCGACGAGATCGACAAGATCGCCTCGCGCGAAGGCGGCATGGGCGCCGGCGTTTCCCGCGAAGGCGTGCAGCGCGACCTGCTGCCGCTGATCGAGGGCACCACGGTGGCGACCAAATACGGACCGCTGAAGACCGACCACATCCTGTTCATCGCCTCCGGCGCCTTCCACGTCTCGAAGCCGTCAGACCTGTTGCCGGAATTGCAGGGCCGCCTGCCGATCCGGGTCGAGCTGCGGGCGCTGGAGAAGGACGATTTCGTCCGCATCCTGACCGAGACCGAAGCCAGCCTGATCAAGCAGTATATCGCGCTGATGAAGACCGAGGGCGTCGAGCTGACCTTCACCGACGACGCTATCGATTCGCTGGCCGGCATCGCCGTCGACCTCAACGCCAGCGTCGAGAACATCGGCGCAAGGCGGTTGCAGACGGTGATGGAGCGGGTGCTGGACGAAATCTCCTACGATGCGCCCGACCGCAACGGCACATCAGTCACCATCGATGCCGCCTATGTGGAGAAGCATGTCGGCGACCTGTCCAGGAATACCGACCTGTCGCGGTTCATCCTTTAAACGACGGCGCCGGAACGTTCCGGCGCCGGTCCAGGCAACATTTTCCGGCAAGCAAAATCATGTGTGGCCAGATGGTACCATCTGGCCACCTTTCGTAGTGCCGGGTGAAGGGGCGCTCTCGACTCGACCAAGAGCTTTACCTAGTTTGCGCGGCAATTCTCGATCTCTTGGTTTGACGGAATTCCGGGAAACCGTTTCACACTTTTCCTGGAATTGCTTGGGCGGCGGGTGCATGAAAAAACTGATCCTGGTCATTCTCGGCTTGACGCTGGCGGCGACGCTGTTCGCCGCCGAGGCAGCGACATTGGTGCCGCCGGGAAATCGCAATGCCGTGCAGCCCGACATTCCGGGTGCCTCCAGCCGGCGCACGCAGGCGACCAACACCAGCTTCCAGGCGAAGTACCGCAAGGTCTACGCCCTGCTGCAGAACGACGCCGGTCTGCGCGGCAAGATCAAGAAGGCAGCAGCCACCTACGGCATCGATCCCTTGCACATCGTCGGCGCCATCGTCGGCGAGCACACCTACAATGTCGATGCCTATGACCGGCTGCAGACCTACTACGTCAAGGCGATCTCCTATCTCTCCAGCAAGCTGTCCTTCGCCTATGAAGGCGAGGACATCACGGATTTCGTGCAGCGGCCGGAATTCAAGAAATGCGCCGCAATGTCCGACAGCTACGATCTGTGGGAATGCCGCGAGCAGGTGTGGAACCATTCGTTTCGCGGCAAGAGCGTCGGCGGGACCAGCTTTCCCGACGACCGTTTCGGCGCCACCTTCTTCCAGCCTTACTATGCCGGCCAGACCTTCGGCCTCGGCCAGCTCAATCCGCTGACCGCCTTGCAGATGAGCGATCTCGTGCACAAGGTTTCCGGCCTGCCGAAGCTCGACGTCGGCGATCCCAATTCGGTCTACAAGACCATCATGGATCCCGACCTGACGCTGCCCTACGTCGCCGCGACGATCCGGAAATCGATCGATGCCTATAAAAGCATTGCCGGCTTCGACATTTCGGGCAATCCGGGGGTCACCGCCACGCTCTACAATGTCGGCAATCCGGAGCAGCGCGCCGACGCGCTGAAGGCGGAGAACGACAGGCGCCGCGCCGCCGGCGAGCCGGAAAAGCTGCCGGAAGAGAATTACTATGGCTGGCTGGTGAATGATAAGCTGCCGGAGCTGAAGGCGCTGTTTTAGGGCGGCTCTCTGGCGTTAATTTGCCGACGCCTGCGCCGCCCCTCATTGCCCTGCCGGGCATTTCTCCCCGTATAGCGACGGGGAGAAAGGGGCCATCGTTGACCGCCACGCCCCCTCTGTAACGTTGCCGATTGGCGAAATCCTCGGCGAAAGCGCCCTTCTCCCCGTCACTATACGGGGAGAAGATGCCGGCAGGCAGATGAGGGGCAGCGCAGACGTCGACAATTGGCGCGACGGCTCAAGCCGCCAGCAACGACTTCAGCTTGACCGCCTGTGATCCCAGCGCTTCCGGCGCCGGTTTCGCGTGCTTGCCGATCAGCATGTCGGCCAGCCTGATATCGCGGGCGACCGCGTTGCCGGGGCCGATGCCGCTGGCCGCCACCAGCCTGCCGTCTTGCGCCAAATGGAAGAGAATGAAGGCGCCATCGCCGAGGTCGCGGCGCACGGTGCTGCTGCCTTCGTCGGACAGCCCGGCGATCTGCAGGGACAGACCATATTGATCCGACCAGAACCACGGCACCGCCGCATGCGCCTCGCCGGCACCGAGCATGTTCCTGGCCGCCAGCGCGCCCTGTTCCTGGGCGTTGCGCCAAGCTTCCAGCCGCACCCGACGGCCGCCATAGACGGCGAGCGGAAACGAGCAGCAATCGCCGGCGGCAAAGATGTCGGGATCGCTGCTGCGCAGTTCGGCATCGACTGCAATGCCATTGTCGATCGTAAGCCCCGCTTCGGCCGCAAGCCCGGTCACCGGCACGGCGCCGATGCCGATGATCGCGAGGTCGGCGACGATTTCCCGGCCGCCGGCAAGTGTGGTGCGCACCTGTCTGCCGTCGTCGGCGATGGATGCGATGCCATCCCCGCACAGGATATCGACGCCCTCGGCGACATGCGTATCATGGATGATTTCGGCGATCTCCGCCGGCACGCCGCGCATCAGGATGCGCGGCTGCGCCTCGATGACGGTGACATCAGCGCCGAGCTTGCGGGCCGCGGCCGCGAGTTCGAGACCGATGAAACCGCCGCCGATGATGGCGATCCGGTTGCCGGGGGTGAGGTGCGCGCGAATCGCGAGCGCGTCGGCGAAGGTCCTGAGATAGACGCAGTGCGCGCCAAGGCCGGGCATCGGCAGCTTGCGCGGCGTCGAACCCGTTGCCAGCAGGAGCTTGTCGTAAGGCAGGACCGATCCGTCCGACAGACGCACCGCATGCGCCGCGCGATCGATCGTCACGGCCTGGACGGAATGGACATGCCGGATCGATTTCTCGGCCAGAATTGCGTCGCTGGCGATCGCCTTGATCTCGGGCGCATCGCTGGCCATCGCCTCCTTGGACAGAGGCGGGCGCTCATAGGGCAGATGCGGCTCGTCGCCGACCAGCGTCACCGGCCCCTGATAATCGAGGTCGCGCAGCGCCAGTGCCGCGCGCCCACCGCATTCGCCGGCGCCGATGATGACCATTCCCCCCGCCATGTCGGTCATCCGATCTGAATCAGGACTTTGCCGGCGTCGACCTTGACCGGATAGGTCTTCAGGTTGACGCAGACCGGCGCGCCGCGGGCGTCACCCGTCTTGTAGTTGAAGCGGCCATTGTGCTTGGGGCATTCGATGATGTCATCCATCACCAGCCCGTCGGCCAGGTGCACCTTTTCATGCGTGCACAGGCCGTCGGTGGCGAAGAACTCGTCGTCGGGGCTGCGATAGATGGCGAAGGTGCGGCCGCCATGGTCGAAGCGCATCACATCCTCCTCGTCTATGTCGCCGGTGGCGCAGGCCTCGACCCAGTCGCTCATTCAAGTCCTCCCCAAAAGCAAATCCAGGAAAATTGCGCAGCGGTTTTCCGCCCGGAATTGCGTTAAAACAAACAGTCTAGATCGGATAGAAGCACGATCATTCCGCCGCGGCGGCGATAGTGTCGTTGTGGAATTCTTCGCGATATGGCCGTGCGGTCGGCGGCAGCTCGCGCTTGAGGAAATAGTCCTCGTTGCGCAGCTGGCGCAGGAAGACCGGGATCATCTCGCGATAGCCGGCCAGGATCGACGGTGTCGGCTCCGGCAGATCGTGCTTGATCAGTTCGTGCAGCCTCGGCAGCGCATGGTACGGCACCATCGGGAACATGTGATGCTCGACATGGTAGTTCATGTTCCAGTAGATGAAGCGGCTGATCGGGTTCATGTAGACGGTGCGGCTGTTCAGCCTGTGGTCGGTGACATTGTCGGCCAGGCCGCCATGCTGCAGCAACCCGACCATGACGTGATGCCAGGCGCCGTAGAGCCTGGGCAGGCCGACCAGCATCAGCGGCAGGAACGAACCGGTATAGAGCGCCAGCCCTACGGTGGCGGCATAGATCGCCGTCCAGATGCGGGCGACGCGGATCGCTTTGGGCTGTTCCTGTTCGGGAATGAAGGTCTTTTCGGCGGCGCTGACGGTGCCGGCGGCGTTGCGCAGCATGTCTGACATCGCATGCCAGGCGTCGAGCACGCCAGCGAAGCCCAGCATGGCGCGAACCAAATCAGGCGGCCGCATGACCGAGATTTCCGGGTCGCGGCCGACGATGACGGTGTCGGTGTGGTGGCGGGTGTGGCTCCAGCGCCAGGTCACCGGATTGCGCATGATCATGAAGCAGGCGATCTGATAGACCGCATCGTTCATCCACTGCGTCCGGAAGGCGGTGCCATGACCGCATTCGTGCCAGCGTGAATCCGTCGAGGAGCCGTAGAGCACGCCATAGACGAAGAAGAACGGCACGCACCACCAACTGCCCCAGAACCAGGCACCGCCGGCGCCGCTGACGATCAGCGCGGCGAACCAGATTGCCGTATCGCGGATCGCGGGCCCGTCGGAGCGCTGCATCAGCTCCTTCATCTGCTTGCGCGGCACGTCGGTGTGATAC
>NZ_RZPH01000149.1:0-8719 GCF_004022825.1 Mesorhizobium sp. M7A.F.Ca.CA.004.04.2.1 | reverse complement strand
CATCAGCCTCGATATCAAGAGCGGCGAGTTCGTCGTCCTCGTCGGCCCGTCCGGCTGCGGCAAGTCGACCTTGCTGCGCATGCTGGCCGGCCTGGAGACGATCACCTCCGGCGACCTGTTGATCGGCGGCGTGCGCGCCAACGCGCTGCCGCCACAGCAGCGCAACATCGCCATGGTGTTCCAGTCCTATGCGCTGTTTCCGCATCTGAAGGCAGCTGACAATATCGGCTTTGGCCCGAAGATCCGCGGCGAGACGCGCACGGTGATCGATGAGAAGGTCAAGAAGGCGTCCGGCGTCCTCAATCTCTTCTCCTATCTCGACCGCTATCCCCGCCAGCTGTCGGGCGGCCAGCGCCAGCGCGTCGCCATGGGCCGCGCCATCGTGCGCGAGCCGTCTGTGTTCCTGTTCGACGAGCCGCTGTCCAACCTCGACGCGCAATTGCGCGTGCAGATGCGCGTCGAGATCAAGGCGCTGCACCAGCGGCTGAAATCGACGATCGTCTACGTCACCCACGACCAGATCGAGGCCATGACGATGGCCGACCGCATCGTCGTGATGGACCGCGGCAGAATCCAGCAGGTCGGGGCGCCGCTGGAACTCTATGACAGGCCTGCCAACAAGTTCGTCGCCTCCTTCCTCGGCTCGCCGTCGATGAGCTTTGTGTCCGGTTCGCTCAAGACGACGCTTGAGAAAACCTGGTTCGAATCGGCCGGTGGCGGGCGGCTTGCGCTTGCCGGCAAACAGGTGCCGGCGGACAGCGCGGTGGAGGCTGGCATCCGGCCCGAGCATTTTATCGTCGGCGAGGCTGTCGACGCGATGGCGATCAGAGTGGATGTCGTCGAGCCCACCGGCTCCGAAACACATGTCTATGGCGCTATCGGTGCTGATACGGTACGCGCCGTGTTCCGCGACAGGGTGCCGGTCAGGCCGGGAGACCTGCTGCCGGTCTCGGTCGACCCCGGCAACATCCATCTGTTCGACAAGGCAACGGGCCTGCCTCTATGAAGACGCCGGCCGACATCATCACGCGGCTGCAGCTGATGTCGCAGGACGGAACGAAGTCGGATCGCAAGCTGGCCGGCTTCGTGCTGGCAGACCTCGATTTCGTTTCCAAAGCGGCGATTTCGGAAATTGCCTTGCGCGTCGGTGTCAGCGAGCCGACGGTGACGCGGTTCTGCCGCAACCTCGGCTGCGAGGGCCTGCGCGACTTCAAATTCTATCTGGCGCAAGCCATCGCCATCGGCGGCCAGTATCTGTCGCCGGAGCCGTTGAGCCGCGATGCCCGCGAACAGCGCATCGCTTCCGCCATCACCGAAGCGGCGATATCGGCCATCCAGCGCGCCAGCGAAAACCTCGACATGACGACGCTGGTCGCCGTCGCCGCACGCATCGCTGTTTCCGGTAATGTGCTGTGCATCGGCTCCGGTGGCATTTCGTCCATGATGGCGACCGAAATGCAGAACCGGCTGTTCAGGCTTGGCGTGTCGGTGCTGGCGCAGATCGACGGACAGTTGCAACGCATGTACGCCGCCGTTGCCACCCCCGACACCACGCTGATCGCCTTCTCCGTCTCCGGCTATGCGCGATCGGTCATCGATGCGGTGCAGGTCGCCCAGCAATATGGCGCCACCACGATCGCCATCACCCCGCCGGACTCCGCACTCGCCAAGGTCGCCGACACGGTCATCCATTTCCAGTCGCTCGAGGACGGCAATATCTACAAGCCGACATCGTCTCGCTATGCGCTGCTGTCGATCGTCGACATGATCGTCACCTCGGTCGCCGAGACGCGCGGACCGAGGGTTTTGGAGAATCTGCGCCGCATCAAGCAGAGCGTTAACACGTTGAAAGTCGACGATCCGCGTTTGCCATTGGGCGATTGAACCCCTACGGCCAAGGACATCAGGATTGATGGCCGAGCGCCTCGATGCTTTTCGCCAATTTCGCCGGATCGCCTTCAATGCGCACGGTCTTCAGCCGCGCGGTGCCGCCGGCGACAACCGAGACAGCGGACCCGGGCACGCCCAGAGCCTTGGCCAGCAGCTTTTCGAGCGCATGGTTGGCGGCGCCGTTTTCCGGCACGGCGCGGACGCGCGCTTTCAGATGGCTTCGCCCGTCCGCCGTGGCCTCGAAGCCTTCGAGCCTGTCCAGCGCAGCCTTTGGCGTCAGCCGGACAAACAGCTCGGCGCCGTTTTCGCGCAGGCGAAACGGCGTGCTCATAAGGTCATCCTGCTCACAGGATCAGAGGCGCCACCGTGGTGAGCAGAAACTGCCGCAGGAAGAACAGGATCAGAAGCAGGATGATCGGCGAGATGTCGATGCCGCCAAGGTCCGGCATGAAGCGGCGGATAGGCCGCAACGCCGGCTCGGTCAGCCGGTAGAGCATGTTGCCGATGCTGCCGACGAACTGGTTCTTCGAATTGACGACGTTGAAGGCGTAGAGCCAGGAAAAGATCGCCGAGGCGATGATGATCCACCAGTAGAGGTCAAGCGCCATGACGATTGTTTGAATGAGGGCGAGCATGCCGGTCTCCAATTGTTGCCGACATGTAGCCATTGCACGCGAAACCGGCAAGGGCCGCCTTTCTGTGGAGCGCCAATACCGGCCCGGTCGGACTGTAGGGCATGTCGCCGACACCCCAACGAAGGCGCGAATACACAAAACCGGCAAGGGCCGCTTTCCGCCGGCGCCAGATCGACGCTTGACGGCACTGGATTTCGGCAAACCTCCGCCTTGACAGGAAACCGCGGCGCCCGATAAATGCGCCCATCCGCTGGACGGGGCTGTAGCTCAGCTGGGAGAGCGCGTCGTTCGCAATGACGAGGTCAGGAGTTCGATCCTCCTCAGCTCCACCAGCGGAATAATTCTCCACGCTGCGCGCCAGATGCCCATCTTTGCGCCACATGCAGTCCGCGACGCTCGTCCCGGCTTGCCCCCGCGGTTGGCATTTGCTGTGCCAGCACCTTAAAAGGCCGCGCTACATCGCCTATTTCGCAATATCCGGCAAAACTTTTGTCAATTGGACTTATGGCGGAAGAGCTCGCTGATTGTTTCCGTTTTTTTTGGAAACCACCCCACTAAATTGACGTTACCAAATCAGTTTTTTCTGTGCGTTGTGACCAGGGCGTTTCGGCGGGGGCGACCGGAGACGCTAGATCGATTTCGAGTCGAAATGAAAAATCCGCCTGCGGAAGCAAAGACGTGTCAATTCGCGACAATCTCGCTGCAAACCTTAGACGGCTGTGCAAGGACCATGCCTCCGTAAGTGCGGTATGCCGTGAGCTGCGCATCAATCGCACGCAATTCGAACGCTATCTGCAAGGGCAGACCGTTCCCAACAAAGCTACCGCCAAGCTGATATGCGATTACTTTCGGATCGACGAAGCCGAACTGTACCAGGATCCCGGCGCACCCGAGCCGGCGATGCGTGGCCTGCCGCCGGTTTCCGAGAGCCTGTTCAACCAGATGATCCGCCCTCCCAGTCCTTCGATCGCGGGCGGCACCTATTTCACCTATTTCTCGATCCCGGGCCGCCTCGACCTCCTGATGCGCTCGGTGACCTTCGTGAGGCGCGAAGCCGAACTGGTCACCTTCCGAAGGGTCACCGGATGGTCGGAGCGCCGGGGATCGACCTGGGCACGAGCGCGCGGCAATCACTATGGCGTGGCGATCTCGCGGCTGAACTGGATCTATTTCAGCGGCATCAATCGCCGCCAGACCGGGGAGCCGTCGCTGATCTCCGTGCAATGGGCTCCCATCTCCGAACCGGTGCTGATGGGCAAGGCCATGCTTCTGACGGAGGCCGGCCCGGCATTCGTGTCCGTCATCATGCGGCGCGACATTGCCAACATCCACCCAAGGGATGCCATCAGCATGGCGCATGTCATCAATCTCGACGATCCGGGCGTCGATCAACTGGTTGTCAGCCTCACCCGGGACGGGTTGGGCTAACCCCTCGGATCGCCGTGTCTTACGCCAAATAAGAATAAGCGTACGCCAATTAAGCGTATGCCAACGATTGTCTACTCTGTATCTGAATAAAATCGATATTTTACACTTTAATGCCAGGAAAGATAATCCACGGGTCCGTCTTAGGATCGTGGTTTTACTATAATTTTAACAAACCATTAACTCTTCCGACCTTACCTTTCTTCACGCGGATCCCGTTCCGGGGGTCTTTCAACGGATCCCAAATTGGGGTCAGGAAAGGGATGAAAATGGCCAAGAAAGTGACCAATGCTCCGAAGCTGACGATTGCCGCCGGCACGCAGACCGTCTTCTTTTCGCAGGGCATGCACTACAACAAGCGCTGAAGCCGTTCTGCGCCGACGAGCGTCTTGCTTGTCGGCGCCTCGGCTCCACAGATGGCAATCAGCTTCATGAAAATGCGCTCTTCGAAAACGCTTGTTTTCTACCCCGGACCGAACAAGGTCACGGCATGCAACTTCCTGACCAGGAGCGTGTTTGAATGCAGTCCTGAGATGGTCGGCCTTCTCGCTTCGTGGGACAAATGGGCATCGACGGCGGACATTGCCCGCGCCCATGGATGGTCGAAGTCCGAGTTGAAGGCTGTCGTTCCCCAGTTGCTCGATTTCTCCGCGCTGGTCACAGCCGGATCGCCTCTCGCCGAGCAGGAGGAACAGTTTTCAGGACAATGGAGTTGGGGGCTTCCGACGGCGCTGATGCATTTCTGTGTCCAGGACAGCGAATACATGACCATCGAGCAAGCGGAAGAGCGGCAGATAGAACGCGCCGGCCATACGCCGCAGCCGAACCTCATGCTCAAGAATTCCGCAGGCGCCATCCAGCTGCCGAATGCACTGGAAGACAATGAACTTCTCAGCTTGATGGCGCGGCGCCGCACCAACCGCACGGCGGCTCAGCCCACCATCACGGCCAAACAGCTTTCCGATTGCCTGTTCGCAGGGCTCGGCATCATCGGCGAGACCGCCAATTGCGTTGGCACCCTGCCGCTCGGCATGACCCCTTCAGGCGGCGCGCGAAATCCCTATGAGGCCTATGTGGTCGCGCTCGGCGTCGATGGCCTCGAACCCGGTGTCTATCACTATTCCGCCGCGGATCACGACCTTGGCAGGATTTCCGCAAACCATCTGCCGAAAATCTCCGAACTGGTCGGCGGACAGGAGTGGGCCGACGCCATGCCGTGCCTTGTCCTGCTTTGCGCCAAGCTAGATCGCACGATGTGGAAATATGAGGACGCCAACGCCTATCGTGTCGTGCTGATCGAGGCCGGCCATATCGGCCAGAACATCATGCTGGCAGCGACCAATCATGGCCTGTCGGCATGTCCGACAGCCGCGCTCAGCCATTCCGCCATCAAGCGGCTGCTTGGTCTCGACAGTTTCACCGACGCACCGATCTATGCCTTGACCCTCTCGACGCCGGAAAGAGATCCGTCCACGGCGGGCCAGTCCATCAATTAGCCGACCAACTATGTGCATCACAGCCAGTAACGCGTTCCCTAGGGTATAACCAGAGACAGGAGCAGCACGTGCCAAATCAATCCTTACGCCAGTCGGAAATCGATAGCCTTCAATATATTTCGTCGATGACCAATGAGCTCGTGCAGATGGCCGAAGCAAGCCGTTTTCCGATGATCTCCTATCTGCTGGGCATGGCCTATGCAGAGGCCTTCGACGTTCTTCGCGGCGCACGGCCGGCCAGGCATGCGCAGCTCAGCGGCAACCCGCTGCACCCCAAGGCGCAGGCAAAGGACACTCGGGCCGCCCAGCCACGGAGAGCGTAGCGACATGCAGTCGTCAGCCGCATGCGCGGTGGCCGGCTCGACCTCCCGGCCAAACCGCTGGGAGACGCTGTGCGCGTTGCAAAGCCTGCTGCCGTTGCTGAAGAAGGCCGTGACGGACCTGCGCCGCGCCGACATGGTCTACTGGTTCGAGCAGGCCGATGCCGAGGTCGCCAACATCATCAGGGGCCACCCCTCCGATGCAACCGCAATCCCGGCCCTGATTGCATCCTGCCCGCAGGACCGGCATCCGGTCGCTCAAACTTGATGCCAAACGCGACGCGTTCATTGGCGCCGCTGAAAATGCTCTGATCACCAGTTTTTCAATTTCAGACCGGAACCTATTGCGCGTCTGGAATGCCAAGGGGGACCTGCACATGAACATGATAGCCAACATCAGAAGCGTCGATGCCAGGGAAGGCGTTTTCAGCCGGCTCGACGTCTTGATCGCCAGGCGGCCGCCATCGCCTGACGCCGCGCGGGTCGAGGCCCGCCAACTCGTCTCGATGGCGATTGCCGACAGCTGCCAGGCCGACAGTCTCTGGGGTACAGTGGACGCTTTCCACGCCCATTTCGACTTCATGATGCAGACCATCGAGATCAACGGCGCCGATGACCCGGGCCTCGGGCCCTTGCGCACGAAATGCCGTTTCTATCTCGAACAGGTCGAGGCCCTGAGCCTGTCACTGGCCTATTGACAGGCCGGCCCGAACAAATTCGGTCCTAGAGCAATTCCAGGAAAAGTGTGAAATGGTTTTCCCGGGAAAACGCAGAGCGTTTTCCCTTGGGAATTGCGTCAAACCAAAGAATTAGAGCAGTTAGCCGTTTCCGTGAAACGGTGAACTGCTCTAGTTGCGCAGGCTGAACACGAACGGCGCTGTACGGCTCAGACGCGAGCCGAGTTCCGGTGGCGGTTTCGGCACCGTGGCGCCTTGCAGCACGGCGAGCGCCGCACGGTCCAGATCCGCATCCCCCGAGGAACGAGAGAGCCTGGCAGACAGGACCCGGCCGGACGAGTCGACCGTGAAGGCGACATATGGCCTGCCCTCCACGCGTCGGGCCTTGGCAGAACTGGGATAGCGTGTGTGCCGCTTGATCCAAGCACCCAGACGGGAGTCCCATTTGCTGGAGTCGCCGGAGCGAGACGTCGATTCCGCCGCCTTCGGCGCGGCGGTCCTGGCCGCGGGCCGTGCGTCGGCGCTGGCGACGGCTGCCGTCTTCGACGGAGCCGCCTTCTCCTTCTTAAGCCGCGGCTTGGGCTTCTCGACAGGCTTCTTCGCCTTGGCCTCGACCGGTTTCTTGTCTTTGACAATTTCGACCGGTTTCGGCTGCGGCAAGGGAATGACGACGTCTGGCGTGACAGCCTCGACCACATCCGGGATGACCTCATCCGGCGGCGGCTGATCGACCTGTTCAGCCGTTTCGGCCTGGGTAGATTCGGTCTGGGTGGGTTCGGTCTCGTCTGGCGCGACCGCTTCCGGCGGCTCGACAACCGGCTCGGCCTTTTCGACCGGTTCTTCAGGTGTCGGCTCGGTCGTCGGTGTCGGTTCGGTCTGATCTGGCGTCACCGCGTCCAGCGCGGCGACCTGCTCTTCCACGGCCGGCATCACCACCATCGGTGCCATCTCGATCATCTGCGCGGGGGGTGGACCGCCATCCGCTTCGGTGACCATTGTGAGGTTCTGCACTGCATAGGCGACCGCGACATGGGCTCCAAGGACCAGCGCGGCAGCACCGGCCCACAAGCCAAGGTCGCGCCAACCGAAGCGCGACAGCTGGACCGAGGGCACGGCGACCGCTTGCGTCATGGCGCCGCCGCACCAGTGGCTGCGGGCGCCGGGGCATTGGACGCGGGAGCCGTCTCCAGGCCCACCAGCGCGATCTTCAGATAGCCGGCACCGCGCAATAGATTCATCGCCTCCATCAGGTCGCCATAGGCGACCGCCTTGTCGGCGCGCAGGAAGATGCGCGTCTGCTTGTCGCCCTTGGTCTTGGCGTCCAGCGTCGTGGCGAAAGCCGGGCGCGGCACGCTGTCATTGCCGATCGCCAGCGTCAGATCGTTCTTCAGCGTCAGGAACAGCGGTGTCTCGGGCCTCGGCGCGGGCGTTGCCGTCGAACCAGGCAGGTCGACATTGACATCCACCGTGGCCAGCGGCGCCGCGACCATGAAGATGATCAACAGCACCAGGATGACATCGATGAACGGGGTGACGTTGATCTCGTGGCTTTCCTCGAGATCGTCATCCATGGTCTGTCGGATTCTGCTTCCCATGGCGCTACTCCGCCGCCAGTGGCGTTGCCGGCGCGACGGTGCGGAAGTCCAGGTCGCGGCTGACCAGCCGTTCGACCCCGGCCGAGGCATCGGCGAGGATCTGCCGATAGCCGGCTATCGAGCGGGCAAAGACGTTGTAGATGACGACGGCCGGTATCGCCGCGACCAGGCCCATCGCGGTGGCCAGCAGCGCCTCGGCGATGCCCGGCGCGACCACTGCGAGATTGGTGGTCTGCGCCTGCGAGATGCCGATGAAGGCGTTCATGATGCCCCAGACCGTACCGAACAGGCCGACGAAGGGCGCGGTCGACCCGATCGTCGCCAGCACGCCGGTGCCGCGCGACATGCGCCGCGCCGCCGCCGCCTCGATGCGCGACAGGCGCGACGTGACCCGTTCCTTGAGGCCATCGCCCGAGACATGATCGAGCGCGCCGGCCGAGAGTGCGGTCTCCTCCTCGGCCGCCCGCACCAGCAGCGCGCCGGGCCCGCCGCTGCGGTCGAGGGTGCGGCTGGCCTGCTTCAGCGTGGCGGCCTCGCCGATCGCCCGCACGGCGCGACGGATGCGCAGCTTGCCGCCGAAAAGCTCCAGCGACTTGGCCAGCCATATCGTCCAGGTGACGAGGGAGGCAAAGGCCAGCCCGATCATCACCGCCTTGACGACAATGTCGGCCGCCATGAACA
>NZ_RZPH01001500.1:0-936 GCF_004022825.1 Mesorhizobium sp. M7A.F.Ca.CA.004.04.2.1 | reverse complement strand
CTTCTATTCCAAGGGCTGTTTTGCCGGCGGCGTCGCCATTCCCTTGGACGGTCCGACCTGGCAGGTGATGCGGCCGTCGCGCAACCGCCGCTGGGGCCATCCGGCGATGATCGCGGTAGTCGAGAAATTGTCGCGCGACGCAGCGGCCGATGGTTGGCCAGGCCTGCTGATCGGCGACATTTCGCAGCCGCGCGGCGGCCCGATGCTGACAGGACATGCCTCGCACCAGATCGGGCTCGACGCCGACATCTGGCTGACGCCGATGCCCAGCCGCCCGCTGTCGATGGCGCAGCGCGAATCGATGAGCGCCACCTTGATGGTCGATGAGAAGACCCATCTGGTGAAGGACGCGCTGTGGACGCCAGCGCACACAAGGCTTCTGAAGCGGGCGGCGAGCTACGGCCAGGTCGAGCGCATCCTGGTCAATCCGGGCATCAAGAAAAAGCTCTGCGACACCGTCAAGGGCGACCGCTTCTGGCTGCGCAAGGTCAGGCCGTTCTGGGGCCACGACTATCATTTCCACATGCGCATCGGCTGTCAGCCCGGATCGCCCGGCTGCAAGGCGCAGGAGGCGACGCCGGACGATGACGGTTGCGGCAAGCCGCTGGCCTGGTGGTTCACGCAGGAGCCCTGGCGCCCCAACAAGAACCCGGATGCGCCCAAGGCCCGCGACCTGATGACGATGGCGAACCTGCCGGGCGAATGCCGCGCGGTGCTCGACGCGCCGGGGCCGGACTCGGCCGAGGCGGCGACCTACCATGGCGGCGGCGTGCCGGTCGCGGCCGCCGCGCCCGAACCCGAAACGCCGTCATTGCCCGCCACCCCGGCCGCCGCCGGCTTGCCAAGCACGGTGAACGCCTTCACGGCGACGCCCGAGATCGGCGTGCCGCTGCCGCGACCGCGGCCGCCTGGAAACTGACGATCACGGCTTATAGC
>NZ_RZPH01001499.1:0-936 GCF_004022825.1 Mesorhizobium sp. M7A.F.Ca.CA.004.04.2.1 | reverse complement strand
GTTCGGCGACCGGGGGCAAGGCGGAATAGACCGGAACCTCGATGCGATAGAGCAGGATCTCCTCGCCCGCCACCGGTGGTGCCAACGGATGTGCCTGACCTGCCGACACCGGCGGCGGGCGAGGAGATCCTGCTCTATCGCATCGAGGTTCCGGTCTATTCCGCCTTGCCCCCGGTCGCCGAACATCTGGCGATGACGACGCTCGGCACCTTCCACGAACGGCGCGGCGAGCAGAGCCTGTTGTCGAACACCGAGCTGTCGCCGGTCTGGGGCCGCATCTTCGGTCAGGACAGCAAGATGGCGTATTCAGGAACGGTATCGCCGTCCTTCGACGGCACCCTGTTCGGCCTCCAGGCGGGCTTCGATCTGTTCGGCCGCGAAACCGCGTCGGGCCAGACCGATCGCGCCGGCCTGTTCGTCGCCTATGCCAGCATGAATGGCGACGTGCGCGGCCAGGCGCTGGGCTGGGACAATCTGTCCGTCGGCAGCATGGATATCAACGGCACCAGCGTCGGCGGCTACTGGACCCGGATCGGTCAGGGTGGCTGGTACCTGGACGGCGTCCTCATGGCCACCTTCTTCGGCGGAGACGCAACATCGTCGCGCGGCATCGGCATCGACGTCGGCGGGACCGGTGTCACCGCTTCGCTGGAAGGCGGCTATCCCATCGCGCTGGGGCAAGGCTGGACGCTTGAACCGCAGGCGCAACTGGTCTGGCAGCAACTGTCGCTCGACGATGCATCGGACCGCTTTGCTTCGGTTTCCTTTGATACCGACGGCAACGTGACCGGCCGGCTCGGCGCACGGCTGCAAGGCGAAACAACGATCAATGGCATGGCGCTGCAGCCGTACCTCAAGGCCAACATCTGGCACGATTTCGGCGGCACGAGCCATGTCAATTTCGACACCACCGATATCTCCACCGAGGGCAGATCG
>NZ_RZPH01001498.1:0-937 GCF_004022825.1 Mesorhizobium sp. M7A.F.Ca.CA.004.04.2.1 | reverse complement strand
ATTATCGCCATCTGCGTCAAAGCCACCAGGTCCCCTGTCCGGAGCATCCGGGCCGTTCTCGTCTATGACGAACTGAGCATGCGCCGCCGGTATCGGCGGAAAACCCACCAGCGCGGTGGCGCCGAGGAGGACCATCAACCGTCCGGCAATCACACCTGGCCGGCGACGGCGACCCGAGCCAGACGCTTCTTGCGCACGTGCCACCGGTCCAAGTTTGAACAAAGTCCACGCTTGCGCCGCACGAAGCGAACAAGGCGAACTGCCGGGCAGCGCTTGGCGGGCAAGCCCTGCTTGCTGGGATACCTCTGCCACATGGGCATTGGCAGCGTCGATACCGGAACCCGGAACCGCGAATGCGCGTTTGATGGCAAAGCCACCACGCTTTGAAAACAAAGCCATGCACTTACCCCCCGTTTTACGGGGGCGCGCCTCAATGCCTGCTTAAGGCGACGCCACCGCTATGCTCATGCAATTGCAATAAGGATGCCGGCACTGCGCAATAAGGTTCAATGCATTAAAACAGAGCATCCGCATTCCCACTTGCGGAGCTCTGACTCAATTAGAATACATTAACTTATGCCGGATGAAACCGAAAATTTACGTGCGGACACTGACTAAAGCCGCTGACGTTTCATAGTCGTCATATGACGACTATCTGCGGTTCACTGCTGGAATCGCAGAACAAAGCGATCGGACTGCCCGATTTCGTGATGCTCGACCCGCTGGCCATGGCATCGCCGCGCAAACGTCCTATATCAGTGGGCAGAGTTTTTTGCGCGGGAATGAGCGAATGTCGGCACTTCGGCCATCAACGATCTTCACAGTGGCAATGCTGGCCACGGCAGTGCTGGCGGGCGTTTGCCTGCCGGCTTCCGCGCAAGCGCTCAATTCCGCTACCGGCAACAATGCGCTGATCCGGCAGAACGACCTGCAAATC
>NZ_RZPH01001497.1:0-952 GCF_004022825.1 Mesorhizobium sp. M7A.F.Ca.CA.004.04.2.1 | reverse complement strand
CCTTGGTGATCATCGCCAGCGTACCGGCGCCGAGCACGGGCGTGCCCAGTTCAGGCTTGGAGGCATAGGGCGGGAAGTAGAAGAAGTCCGCGTCCTGGCCGACCTTGGTACCTTCCGGGAAGAAGGTCGGGATGAACGATGCCTGATGGTGCAGGTAGCATTTCGGCGGCACCGAAAAGAGGCCCTTCGGGCTGTCGCGGAAATCGGTCGCCGCGACCGCCTTGGCGCCGCCATCGACCATCTTGTCGTCGGTCGCGATCTTGCCGAAAATGTCGATGGCGTTGACCACTGCGGGGTCGTTGAACGGGATCTCGTTCTTCACCCATTTGTCGTAGACCTCCGGAGGCTGGGTGCGCAGCATCAGGTCTTCGACCCAGTCGGTCGCCGGCCAGCCGGTGGCGCCGCCGGAGCCGAGGCCGATGCACCACGGCTTGCCGCCATCGGCGATGATCTTCTTTTCGAGATCGGCAAGTTCTTCCTGCGTTTTCGGCACCTTGTAGCCGGCTTCCTCGAAATTATCCGGCGAATACCAGACCAGCGACTTCACATCGGCCTTATAAGGGAAGGCGAAGAAGCCCGGCTTGCCGTCCTTGTCCTTAAAGGTGCCGAGATCGACCCATGACTGGCCGGCACCGTAATTGTCCTTGACCCATTTGGCGGTGTCGTCACCGAGCGGCGTCAAAAGGCCCTTCGACGCCAGGTCCTGGATAAGACCCGGCTGCGGCAGCACGGCGATGTTCGGCGGGCTGCCGGCCTGCGTGTCGATGACGATCTGCTGCTCGTAATTCTCCGAGGAGGAGTATTTGATCTCGACGCCGGTGGCTTCCGAGAAATAGTCGAGAACGCCGCGCACCAGGCCTTCGTCCTCGCCGCGCCACGGTCCGAAGATCGACAGCGTCTCACCCTTGAGGTCGACTTTCTTGAGCTCTTCGTAGTTCGCCCAGTTGAAGCG
>NZ_RZPH01001496.1:0-952 GCF_004022825.1 Mesorhizobium sp. M7A.F.Ca.CA.004.04.2.1 | reverse complement strand
GGATACAGGCGCCACTGAACAGCAGATACGCGAAATCATATTTCTCCAAGAGTTCGATCGCGCCTCTATCCTGCGGGAGGCTCGTTTGCTGGCGAAAGATGGTCAGCCAACAAGGCCTTCGAGTTTTCAGCAGTAACTGTCGGTTTCATACCAACGCGCCGGCTCGTCTAGTGCTGCGCGAGACGAGGTCTATGGTTCGTTACCGTCCGCTCGTTAGACGGACGCGGCCGGCTAAGAGATCCCAGTGCTCTTGCCCAAGGGAAAAGAGTCTCGTGGATTACCAGATACTGCAAGCCAAGAGCGAATTGCTTCGCCGCATGAGCGCGGACGATCTCGCGCGGCTAAGGCCGCATCTGGCGAGCGTTTTCCTGGAGGTGCGCGCGCCACTGGAGAATGCGGGGCAGAAGATCGAAGCCGTCTATTTTCTGGAAAGCGGACTGGCCTCGGTGGTGGCGCGGACTGCGCCAGCGACCGAAGCGGAAGTCGGAATCATCGGGTTCGAAGGAATGACGGGTTCGGCCCTGATCATGGGGGACGACCAGGCGAACTTTGATTGTTACGTCCAGTCGACATGCGAGGCGCTCCGGATAGAGGCTGCCCCATTCGTCGAAGCCCTGGAGAACAGTCCTACGTTGCGGTCGTTCCTGTTGCGCTATGTCCAATATTTTCATGTTCAGACAAGCTATACGGCTTCGATCAACGCACGGCAGAGCCTGGAAGTCCGGCTGGCGAGATGGCTTTTGATGTGCAGCGACCGCACTGTCGGCGACAGACTTATGATAACCCATGAGTTTCTGTCCATCATGCTTGGTGTCAGGCGTCCGGGGGTTACCGTCGGTCTGCAGATGATCGAGAGTTACGGCTATATCCGAGCGCGCCGCGGAGAGATCACGATCCGCGATCGAGATGGTCTCATAAAGTTGGCGCGAGATTCTTATGGTCCACCTGAAAC
>NZ_RZPH01001495.1:0-952 GCF_004022825.1 Mesorhizobium sp. M7A.F.Ca.CA.004.04.2.1 | reverse complement strand
GGGTGAGGTAATAGGCGGCAAGGATCGGCAGCAGCGTCACCAGCACCACGACCATGGCGACGACATTGGTGACCGGGCGCTGGCGCGGGCGGATCAGCTCTTCCAGCATCCAGATCGGCAGCGTCTGCTGCTGTCCGGCGGTGAAGGTGGTGACGATGACCTCGTCGAAGGACAGCGCGAAGGCCAGCATGCCGCCGGCAAGCAGTGCCGTGGCGATGTTGGGCAGCACGACATGGCGAAAAGTCTGAAAACCGTCGGCGCCGAGATCCATCGACGCCTCGATCATCGATCCGGAGGTGCGGCGAAAGCGGGCGACGGCATTGTTGTAGACGACGACGACGCAGAAGGTGGCGTGGCCGAGCACGATCGTCCAGAACGAGAACGGGATATCGGCGAGCGAAAAGGCCGAGCGCAGCGCGATGCCGGTGATGATGCCGGGCAGGGCGATCGGCAGGATGACCAGCAGCGAGATGGTTTCGCGGCCGAAGAATTTTGTCCGCGACACCGCCGCCGAACAGAGCGTTCCGAGGACCAAAGCAATCGCAGTCGAGATCGAGGCAACCCTGACCGATAGCGACAGCGCCTGCCAGACATCCGGCCGGTTCCAGGTCACGGCGAACCATTGCGTCGTCAGCCCTGGCGGCGGCCAGACGAAGCTCTTCTCCTCGGTGGTGAAGGCGTAGACGAAGATCAGCAGGATCGGCAGATGCAGGAACAGCAGGCCGCAGGCGGCGGCTATCTTCAGGCCGAGCGGAGCCGACTGGGAACCATCAGAGCGCATCGAAGGCCCCCATGCGCTTGGCGCCCCAGAGGTAGAAGCCCATGATGACGATCGGCACCACGGTGAAGGCGGCGGCGAGCGGGATGTTGCCGGCGGTGCCTTGCTGCGAATAGACGGCTTGGCCGATGAACAGCCGCGAGGTGCCGATGATCTGCGGGATGATATAGCCGC
>NZ_RZPH01001494.1:0-955 GCF_004022825.1 Mesorhizobium sp. M7A.F.Ca.CA.004.04.2.1 | reverse complement strand
CATGCCCTTTTCGCTGCGCGTCGCGACCACGAAATCGAAACCATGTGCCGAAATCAGCTCGCGTGCGGCACCCACGGTCTCGTCATCGGCGAACACCGCATGGCCGGCGGCCTCGCCGAGTTCCTTGCGGTTGGGGGTAATGGCGGTCGCCCCGGCATAGCGCGCGTAATCGCGGCCTTTCGGGTCGACCAGCACCGGCTTTCCAGCCTCGCGGCAGATGGCGATCAAGTCGCCGGCGACGCCGTCGAGCAGGATGCCCTTGCCGTAATCGGACAGGATGACGATGTCGGCGTGCGCCAGCGCGGCGCGGAAATGCCGGATCAGGCCGGCTCGCTCCGCAGCGCCGAGCGGCTTGATCTCCTCTTCGTCGAAACGCAGCACCTGCTGGTTGAGCGCGCTGAAGCGGCTTTTGGACGAGGTCATGCGACCACGCTCCTGCGCGAGGCCCGCCGTATCGGCGCCAAGCTCGCCGAGCATCCGCACCAGGCTATCGCCTGCCACATCGGTGCCTATGACCGAGACGGGAATAGCGGCAGCGCCGAGCGAAACGATGTTGGCCACGACATTGCCGGCGCCGCCCATGGTCGAGGTCTCGCCGCGCCCGTGCAGCACCGGTATCGGCGCCTCCGGCGAGATCCGCTCGATGACGCCGTTGACGAAACGATCGAGGATGAAGTCGCCGACCACCAGCACTGTGGCCTGGCCGAACCGCGCAATGGCGCGGTGCAACGGTTCGGGAGAAGGCGGATTGTGCTTGATCATGTCACTGGCAACACAGGGAAAAGGCCGATTTCAATCTCATAAGTGCTCATCAATCGACTGGTCGGATCGTTCATGGCGAAAGCCGATATACCGCAAATTCACGCAGCGCAACGGCAGGGCATGATCCCGGTAGGCTCGGGCGGTCAGCTCTTCTGCAGGGCGACATGGACGCCCAGCCCGACCAGCACAGCCC
>NZ_RZPH01001493.1:0-958 GCF_004022825.1 Mesorhizobium sp. M7A.F.Ca.CA.004.04.2.1 | reverse complement strand
GAGTTCGGCCTTCAACTGGCCGAACGGAGTGGTAAGCACGTCTTCGCGCCCGACGATGACATAATCATTGCCAGGCGCCATGTCACTTGCAGCATGCGTACGGATGGCTTCTCGCAGCCGCCGCCGGACACGGTTGCGGACAACCGCATTGCCGACCTTCTTGGTGACGGTGTAGCCGACGCGCGGCGACAGGCCGTCGCCGCGGTCGAGAACTTCAACGAGAAAAAGCCGCCCGCGTCGTTTTTCACCACGACGGACAGCCAGGAATTCCGCGCGCTTCAGAAGCCGCTTGGGATTTGGTCCCACTGGCTTGCCGGTTGCGGGCAACGATCTCGTCTTCCGTTCAGGCGCTGAGCCGCTTGCGGCCGCGGTTGCGGCGAGCTGCGACGACGCCGCGACCACCCTTGGTGGCCATGCGGGCACGGAAGCCGTGCCGACGTTTGCGGACGAGTTTAGACGGTTGGTAGGTACGCTTCATTTGTTTTAATACCGCGGGGTGCGGCCCTTCTTGATTCTGTCACTGTGTAACAGGAGCTTTGCCGGGCCGGCTTTGGCGCGATCGAAACCGCGCCGGGACGAATGGCCCGAGCGTGTGCGGGCTTATAGAAAGAAGGCTTTTGGAAGTCAATCCGGAGTCGTAGGGCGCAATCCGGCTCCGTTCAGACCGGTTTATGTTTGCGACCAAGGATGAAATTGGCAAAAAAGCCGTAATCGCCTAATCTGCGTTGATCAAGTGATCGTGAAGACATTAGCCGCATGAGCGAAACCATACAGGCACAGGAAGGGATCGGCACGGTGGCGTCCACCGAGGCGCCAGCGGCCGTGCGCACGGTGCCGCTGTCGCGCGGCCTGTCGACCAAGCTGCTGCTGCTGACCATCGTCTTCGTGCTTCTGGCCGAAGTGCTGATCTTCCTGCCCTGGATCGCCAGCTACCGGCTGAACTGGCTTAAGGAACGGC
>NZ_RZPH01001492.1:0-960 GCF_004022825.1 Mesorhizobium sp. M7A.F.Ca.CA.004.04.2.1 | reverse complement strand
CCATAGAGCAGCCGGATGTCCCAGATCAGCTTCAGCTTGCCGGCCGCGCGCAGGATGACGATGTCGAACTGCCCGTCGGTCAGTTCCGCATCCGGCGCGATCATCATGCCGCCGCCGAAGAACTTTCCGTTTGCCACCGCCACCAGCGCCATGCGCGCTTCGACGGGGACGCCGTCGTCGACCGTGATGCTGACCTCCTGGAAGCGGTAGCGGATGAACTCGACCACGGTGCGCCACAGGAACAGCGCCTTGGCCGACATCCTGCCCTTGCGCTTGTCGGCATTGACGGCGCGGTCAGTGGCGCCGGAAAGCCCCAGGCTGGCGATGTTGATGAAATGCCGGCTGGCCAGCGCGCCGTGATCGTCGACGTAGCAGATGCGTCCGGCATCGACCTTGCGGGGCGTGGCTTCGGCGATCCGCTTCAGCACGGCATCGACCTTTTTCGGCAGCCCTAGCCCACGCGCGAAATCGATGCCGGTGCCGCATGGCAAGAGCCCAAGCTCGGTGGTCCGGCCGCTTTCCCTGGCCGCTTGCAGCAGCCCGTCGGCCACTTCGCTGGCGGTGCCGTCGCCGCCGGCCGCGATCACCAGGTCGAAGCCAATCATCGCGAGATCGATTGCCAGCCTTTCGGCGTCGCCTTCCGCTTGCGTCTCGCGCAGTTCGAATTCGCCGAAATGCTTTTTCAGCGACACGGCGACATCAGGCCAATGCCGTTTCAGCCGGCCCCCACCGGCAATCGGTGTGAGAACCCAGAAAACGTTAAAAGAACCGCAAGCCCCGGAGAAGGAAAGGAAGGGAAGAGAAGGGGAAGGAAGGGAAGACCGAAACGGGAGGAAGGGAAAGGAAGAAGGGAAGAAGAGGAGGAAAAGAGGGGAGGAAAGGAAAAGGGAGGGAGAAAAGAGGGAGAAAAGAGAAGAAAGGGAGAAAAAGGAAGAAGGAAAGGCCACAGGACCCGGACCC
>NZ_RZPH01001491.1:0-961 GCF_004022825.1 Mesorhizobium sp. M7A.F.Ca.CA.004.04.2.1 | reverse complement strand
CGCCGGAAACGAATAATCACACCTTTCATTTTACGACATCCAAATGCGTCGCTTTTGAATGCGCGCGCGTCGTCCCATAACAAGCGGCCCCACTGCGCTTCCGGCAATGCTCGCAGAACGAGGAGTGAGAATTCATGGCCGATCTGATCGTCGTCTACTGGCGCGACATCCCAGCCCAAATCATCGTCAAAAAGGGCCGGCAGAACGCCAAGCGCGAGCTGCCGCTGCGCTTCACCGAGGCGATCGACATGTGCGCGATGCGCACTGGCGCCGGCGGCACCGACGATTATCTGGCCGAATGGCGCAAGGCCGATCCCGTCCCGGTCGGCGATGACCTCGAAGCCGAGGTCGAGAAGGCATTCAACGATATCGACACGAAATACGACCGCGAGCGGCTGGTCGCCCTGGTCAAGGCAGGCGGCAAAGAAAATGTCTGAAACCATTCCTGCCAAGGATGGCCAAAGGGTTGTCCAGCCGGTTACCCAGGCCACTCTGGTCAAAAAGGCAGCGCCGAAATCCGACTACAAGCCGGCCGACGTATCGCCGCAGCGGCGCGTGCAGCGTTCCTTTGCGGTCAGATTATGGTCTGTGCGGCACTCGCGATTACTCGAATGGTTCTACGCCAAATTCGCCGACATGTTCCTGCTCCTCCATCCCTTGTGGAAGGGCATAGGTTACGGCCGCGTCGAAGGGCCGATCAAATTCGTCGAGAAGCGCGTCAAGGGCTTCATGTTCGACTGCCGCATGTGCGGCCAGTGCATATTGTCCTCGACCGGCATGTCGTGCCCGATGAACTGCCCCAAGCAATTGCGCAACGGTCCTTGCGGCGGCGTCCGCGCCAACGGCAATTGCGAGGTCGAGCCCGATATGCCCTGCGTCTGGGTCAAAGCCTGGGAAGGCTCGCAGAACATGGTGCACGGCGACAGGATCCTGACCGTGCAGAAGCCGGTCGACCAGTCGC
>NZ_RZPH01000148.1:0-8726 GCF_004022825.1 Mesorhizobium sp. M7A.F.Ca.CA.004.04.2.1 | reverse complement strand
CCGCTACCCATGGAAAGACTGATCGCGGAGTTCACAAATTACCTGGCCTGGCGTGCGCTCAATCTTCGAACTTGCGAACCGGGTGCATCATTGCTTGCACTCGCGGAGATGGCTGTTTCCAATACGTCGGAAGCCCTGGGCGAAAAACGCGCGGCAGCCTTGCGCGGTTGGCTCTCGAAACAGGCCCCCGCGAGCGGGCTGCAGCGCGTTGAAATCGATGGAAAGCTCCAACCATGGGAGTTTCTCGTTCGTGCCGACGGCAGGGTGCTCAAGACAGATGCCGTCGACCATTGCCGGGCACACGATTTGATCGGCTGCCAGCCAATAGAGTGGGACATTGCCGGCGCCCGTGTCGAGTACGGGCTATCCGACAGCGATGTGAGGACCCTGGTCCAAGGAATGAAGCTTGCCATCGACAACGGCCACATCGGCTTTTTCGAACCGTGCTATTTGGCATTCCAGCTCGGGCTCTGGAGCACGGCTGCGCAATCCGAAAATGGCCGGGAAAAAGCAAGGCTCGCCGCGACGGCAGACCGATATAGGATGCGACTGATAGGGTTCCTGGACGAATGCCTGATATGATCGTTCCGATCAGTCCAGCCTTCGCAGCATGTCTGCTTCCTGCTCGAGAATAGCGGCCACTTCCTCGCGCTGCAGATGCGTCATCATCAAGCTGACGCAGCACTCGAGATAGGTGATCGAGGCGCGCCGCAGATAGGCAGCCGTCTCGCGTTCGGCCATCTGGTCGATATCCCTCGCGGGTCGCTTGGGTTGCATGAGGATGATCCTCCGTATCGGTTCCTCCCGCCAAACCACAAGCTTGGGCGGATGTTCCGCGCGATCTCGGGAAAGATTCGGCGGCCGTCTCGCATCACGCCGGAAGGTTCTGCAGCCCGCCGGATGCCGGCCTCGCTCTTTTGGCAAAGCCTGTCATCTGATCGCCGATGCGACTGCCTTCGAGCGCCGCGAAATAATCGATCGTCAGCTTGAGCCCTTCGTTGAGGGGCACCTTCGGTGTCCAGCCGAGCAGCGCTTTTGCACGCGAAATATCGGGCTGCCTGCGCCGAGGATCATCTTGCGGCAGCGGCAGAAATCTCAAATCCGATTTGGTGCCGGTCATCGCCTTCACCAGCGCCGCCAGTCGCACGATGGTGAATTCTCCGGGATTGCCCAGATTGACCGGCTTGCCCGGATTGGGGTCGATGTCCATCAGTCGCCTCAATCCATCGATCTGATCGGAGACATAGCAGAAGGACCGCGTTTGCAAGCCGTCGCCGAAGATCGTCAGAGGACGTTTTTCTAACGCCTGCATGATCAGGTTTGAGACGATGCGGCCATCCGCCGGATCCATTCTCGGACCGTAGGTGTTGAAGATGCGCGCGACGCGCACGTCGGCTTTGCCGGCTCTAAGATAGTCGAAGCAAAGCGTTTCGGCAGTGCGCTTGCCCTCGTCGTAGCAGGCGCGCGGGCCTGTGCAGTTCACATGGCCAACATAGTCCTCCCTCTGGGGATGTTGCTCCGGATCGCCATACACTTCGCTCGTCGAGGCCTGTAGCAGCCGCGCGTCATATCGGACAGCGAGTTCGAGCAGGTTGAGCGTGCCGATCACGCAGGTTCGCGTGGTGTGTATCGGGTCGGCCTGGTAACGCGGCGGCGAGGCAGCGCATGCCAGGTTGTAGATGCGATCCACGGGCTCGCCGAGATCCAATGGCCGGCAGATGTCCTGCTCGATCAATCGGAAACCCGGCTGATCCATGATCGAGATGATGTTTTCCATGCGCCCTGTCAGGAAATTGTCGGCGCAGATCACGCGCCAGCCATCGCGGAGCAATGCTTCGCAAAGATGCGAACCGAGGAATCCCGCACCGCCGGCGACAAGCACTGCCTTTGCCCTTTGCGCGTTTCTTTTTTGTCGCATCGTCGTTTTCTCCTGTATGCCGGTCATGCTGCGCTTCCGATGTCGAAATCGAGGGCCGCCGCCCTTGGCTGTGTCAACGCCGTCACGAATTCGCGCGCTCTGGCCGCACCGGTGTGGGATGCGAGGACGCGTTCGCGGGCCCGGCGGGCCATGGCGAGGCGTGTGCGCTCGGACTCGCCGAAGAGGATTTCGATGACATCGTCCGTTTCCCCGGCGTTGTGAATCGCCGATGCGGGAAAGAAGCTGTCGAGCCCTGGCCAGCGATCGCTGATGATGGGCGTGCCGCAAGCAGCCGCTTCGAACAGGCGCACACTGGGTGACCATCCGGCAGCGATCATGGAACTGCGTGTGACGTTCAGCGTGTAACGCTGACGGCTGTAGAACGCGGCATGATCGGCCGGCGGCAAATGTTCGATGCGTTCGACATTGTCCGGCCAGGTGATGTCGGATGGGTATTGCGAGCCGGCTACGACGAAACGGCGGTCCGGCATACGCCGTGCTGGTTCGAGCAGCAGCGCGTTCCGCGTTGCCTGCCGGTCGGCACTGTAGGTGCCGAGATAGCCGAGATCCCAGCGGATCGGATCGCCGGTCCGGTGGTGCCGTTCCGGGTCGACCGAGCAGTAGAGCGGTTCGGCGCGGCGCGCGCCGAACTCCTCCACCAGACGGCCAAGCATCGGCCCGCCGGTGAACGAGAAGTAGACATCAAAATACGGAATCTGCCGCCAGCTCAGGTAATCGCAATCATCGGCTGAAAGCTGCGCCACGGTTACCGGCGTGTCGATGTCGTAGAAGCAGAAGCGCCCTTTGCAAAATGAAGCGACGATGTCGATGACCACGCGCCCTTCCGGCACGAAGGAGCCCATGACGACAATGTCGGCCTGCTCCAGGCACCGGGCGTAGTCGCTTTGCAACTCCGCAGTGGTTTCGTAGTAGCGCAAGGCGCAGAAATCCGGATCTCGCAGATCGCGGTGGTTGGCGTACCACGGCACGTCTCGCTCCAGAAAGGTCACGCGGTGGCCGAGTTCGTGCAGACCTTTCAGCAGGCCTCGAAACGTCGTGGCGTGGCCGTTTCCCCAGGACGAGGACAGCGACAGGCCGAGAAAGACGATGTCCAATTGCTTGGTCATTCCGCTGCCTCCACGGTCCCCTGCTCGAAATGACGTTTGAAGACGGCATCGGCCACGTCCGCCCGCAGCGCGTAGGTATGGTCGGCCAGCACGCGGCAAAGTGCGGCCTGGCCGATTGCCTTCGCCCGACTGGAGGTCAGCGAGCGCATGATCTCGGCGACATCGCCGCCGTCCCGTGCCACCAGGATCTCCTCGTCTGGTTTCAGGAACAGTTCCACGCCCAGCCATGCGTCGGTGATGAGGCAGGCACCGGCGCCGGCCGCCTCGAAGACACGCGTGGCCGGTGAAAAACCGTTTACGGCCATGCTGTCGCGACTGATGTTCAGCACGGCCTTGGGAGTGACGTTGAAGGCATTATGATCGCGGGTGCCAACGTGACCGAGCCAGCCGACATTGGCGGGAAGCGGCTTGTCCCCCCAGCCCGATCCGCCGAGCAGAAAGCGCTGTTTCGGCAGCTGGCTTGCGGGATCGAGGAAGAATGCTTCGACACGCGCCTCACGATCCGGCAGCCGGTTGCCGAGGAACGCCAGATCGCAAGCGAAACGCGCATTGCTGGCGACCGGGTGATGCGTTTGGGGATCGAGCGCATTGTAAATCGGCACGCATTCGTTCGCCCCCATGGCACGGTAGGCCCAGACGACGGGGTCGCCGCCGCCATAGGTCAGCACAAGGTCGATTTCTTGCAGGGCGCCATGGAGCGGATGGTCCGGTTCGTCGCGCAGCTGGGCAAGGGTTGCCGGAGCGTCCACGTCCCAGAATACCACCAGCGCGTCGCTGCGGGCATGGTCGAGAACGGCGCGCAGCAGCGCCTCGTCCTCGAAACCGACGCCACTCGCCTTGACGACGATGTCGGCGCTGGCGGCGCGTGCCGCGACCTGCATCAACGCGTGCTGGGTCGCTTCATAAACGACCACTGTGCACCAGTCAGGGGCCTCGATGTCGCGGTTCTTCTGCCGGTCGTAGACGTCGGGCTCATAGAAGGTGATTTCGTAGCCCAATTGGGCAAGCGCCTTCAGCAAGCCGCGATAGTAGGTCGCGGCACCGTTCCAGTAGGACGACAAAAGGCTCGATCCATAGAATGCCATCTTCATGCGGCGGCTTCCTTTGCGGTGGTCTTGTTGATGGTATGTTCGGTTGTGCATTCCGTGAGCACGCCGAACAACTCGTCGACGCGGTGCTGGCAGGTGTGCCGCGAGCGGATGGTCTCGAGACCCGAAGTCACCAGGGAAGCCGCGAAATCCGCATCGGCCAACACCGCCCGCAGGTGTTGCCGCATTTGCGAGCCATTGTGGGCGAACAGGAAGTCGACGCCGGGCCTGAACAGCTGCTCGACATCGGACCATGGTGCTGAAATCAGCGGAATGCCGCAGGCGAGTGCCTCGAACATGCGGATCGTCGGAATTCCAGGCAAACCCTCACGATAGGGGCGCCGCGGGATGTGGACGGTGACACGATGCGCGGCGAACGCCTTCGGCACGTCGGCATTGGCGATCCATCCGTCATAGCGCAGTCCGGCGGTGGCCAGATCCGCAAGTGCGGGCTTGGGGTAGCGTACGCCGTGCACGGTGGCCTCGAGACCGAGATCGTGTACCGGCTCGATTAGAAACTCCTTGAGTTCGGCGGTTCGTTCATCGTCGCCCCAGTTTCCAATCCAGACCAGATCGGACGTGGGGTGGATCTCCGGGTGCGGCTTGAACAGGCGATCGTCCGCAGCTTCATGCCAGGTGAAGACGCGCTTGCCCCAGCCGGCGCGCAAATAGCTCTCGCGCAAGGCCTCGCCAAAGGCGAGAACGCCGTCATAGTGCTCCAACCGCAGCGCCGAGATTGCCTCGGTCGCCGATACCGCCCGGTGGTGGGTGTCATGAAACAGAAGGATGAAGTTGCCGCCAGCGGCCCGGGCACGGCCGATACGTGCGACAAGCTTCGGATCCGTCCACTCATGAACGATCACAACGTCGGCCTCAGCGATCCAGGCCTCGTGATCGAACCCGACATCGTAGGTCACCGGCATCAGTTCTGGGAAATCCTTGCGGAAGCGTTCGATGGCGAAGGATCCCTTCTCAGCCAGCAGGTTCGAACGGCTCCAGCCGTCGGACGGCTCCAGCGCGACCGCCTGGTGCCGGCGCGCGACCAGTTCCCGCATGATACCGCGCAGGAAATGGGCATTGCCGTGGTTCCAGTCGGAAACGACCGAGTGGGTGTAGAACAGAAAGCGCATGGTCAGCGCCCCGCCATGGCCAGGGCCGCCTTGTCGTAGATGCCTCGCATGGCCGCCGCTTGCCTGGCCAGTGTAAACCGGCGGCTTCGTCGCAGGGCTGCCTGGCCGAGCTCCCGCCTGAGTTCGACATCGCTGGAGAGACGATTGAGGCAGGCAGCGAGGTCGTGGGGATTGCGCGCGTGAAAGAACATCGCGGCCCCGTCCCATAGTTCGCGATAGGTTGCGATGTCGGAAAGCACCAAGGGCGTCGCCGACATGGCAGCTTCCAGCGCGGCCAGACCGAATGGCTCATAGATTGATGGCGACACGAAAATGCCGGCGCGCGCCATCAAGGAGCGCACCTCGTGAGACGGCAGTGCTCCCAGAGGAACAGCATAGCTGAAGCTGGTACGCCCGCCGTTGGGACCGTGCATCGAACCGGCGGCAAAAACGGGCCATTGCGTCAGCGACGCGGCCTGGTCGATCACCGCCGCATTCTTGCCCTCGTCCCACCAGCGGGCAGCGGCGAAGACGAGCGGTTGGCGCTTTTCGGTCTTCGGCACCGGACTGGCACTATTTCCGACCACACTGAGACGCGCGATCGGGCCATAGCAGGTCTCAAGCATGTCGGCATGGCTGCGGCTCGGCACGATAACAGCGTCGGCCCGATCCAAGCCGCGCCTGTTGCGCTCCTTCTGCCAGGCCCATGCGCCATCCACTGCCTGTTTCCTGACGGCGTGGAACCATGTCGTCACGCAGGAATGCGAGACCACCACGGCTGGGCACGGCGCATCGAATCCCGCCGCCTGCGTTGGTGCGTTGAAATGAACAAGGTCGATGGCGTGGTCGCGCATGGGCGCAAGCAATTCCCGCGGCAGCGCGTCGAGGTCGCCGCCGTTGCGGGTCATCCAATCCGGCGGCGTACTCAACCAGATCAGCGTCGTGAAAGCCTCCGCCTCCGCAGCCTGCTGCCTCGACGGTTGTGGACCGAGGCCGGCAAGCACCACACTGTCGCCGCCGTTCACAAGTTCCCGTGCCAGATCAAGGGCATAGCGCCATACGCCGCCCACGGCATCGACGGTCATCAGGATGCGCCGCGAGCGCGGCGTCAGTGTCCGCAACATGTCGCCTCCAGTTCCGCCAGCGGTCGCGGCCGCCTCTCCTGGATGTCACTGAATTTCTGGAAAGATGCGAGGTAGTGGTCATGGGCGCGTTCCCAGGCAAGGTCGTCGGGTTCGCCCCAAAGCTCGCGGTAGCTGGGCGAACTCGGATACGGGTAAAGCGGCACAGGTTCGTTGGCCCATACGCCGTGGTCGATCAGGTGGGTTCGCCAGTGCTCGACCAGGGCGGGATCATCCTCGACCACGCCGATCAGATTGGCCTGAACGAATGGAACGTGACGTCTGGCATCGACGAGCAGCGCGGCGAGTTCCTCGGTACCCAGCCGGCAGCGCTTGGCCAGCATTGCCCGACCTTCGACGGTCAGGCTTTCGAGGCCGGCCTCGATCGAGACGCAGCCCGCGGCGCCCAGCAATTCCAGCAGTTCGGGCTTCCACAGATCGATGCGGGTCTGTACGCCGAATTTCACGTCGCGATCGACCAAGGCTTCCAGCAACGCTTTTTGCGGCAGGAAGATCTCGTCGATGAAGTAGATGTAGCCGACACCTTGGGCAATCAGCCGATCGATCTCCGCCACCACCGCTTCATGGTTTCGACGGCGATAGGCATCACGGAAATCGATCTTGGCGCAGAAACTGCAGTTATAGGGACAGCCGCGCGATGCCTCGACTTCCGCACCGAACCCCACCTGATTGTCATCGAACCTGTGATGGTGGTGCGAATGGGCTGCGATCCAGTCCGCTGGCCATTCGAGTGGCGGATGATCGACAAACGAGCTGGCGTGGACGCCTCCGTTCGAAACCACCTTGGCATCCCGCAGATAAGCGGTTGAGGGCACGGCGCTCCAATCATCGCGCCGGGCAAGCTGCTCGACGACTTCTTCACATTCGCCGCTCACGACGATGTCGACGCCGAGCTTGCGCAAGGTCGGCGCCGGCGTCGCCGAGCCGTGCGGCCCGACCGCGACCGTGCGTCCACCGCGCCCGGCGAGACGGTTGAGGAAATCGGCCGGCACACGCAATTCCGGCGGTGCGCAGCGCCAGAACAGATAGGTCGGGGCGGTACTGACGACGGTCATAGCCGGGGCGAAATCAGCCACCCGCTCGCAGAGACCGGAATTATCGAGCCTCTGCAACTGCCCATCCAGCATCAGCACCTCATGTCCGGCGGCTTCGAGCAGGGCCTTCGAATAGCCGAGTTCCAGCGGCAGATGTGGTTGGCGGCAGCCGAAATAGATGCTGTCGTCGTAGGTCCAGAATGGGTTTACCAAAGCGATTTTCATGCGACGTACCTCACGGCTTCAGGGCGAGGCTCGAGCCGATGGCGCTGCAGCCAGTCGGCGAGGTCGCGGACGCCTTCGCGCCATGAAACATGGGCCATCCAGCCAAGCGCGGTTTTGATCTTGCGGGTGTCGGCGACGAAGAAGGGCTGGTCGCCCGTGCGTTCCCCATCGTGGCGGATTGAAAGCTCATGGCCGGTCAGGCTACGGATCTCGCTCAACAGCCTGCGCAGGCTGACCGCATTTTCCGGGCCGCCGCCAAGATTGAATGCCTGGCCTTTGGTGGTCTCGATGCGATCGAGCACGGCCCTGTAGGCGGCGACGGCATCGGAGACATGCAGGATATCGCGCACTTGCCTGCCGTCGCCGTAAATGGTGATTGGGCGTCCCGTCAGCGCGCTGAGCAGGAAGTGTGCGACCCAGCCCTGGTCCTCGGTTCCGAACTGGCGCGGTCCATAGATGCAGCTCATCCGCAGCACCGCCGTCGGCATGCCGTAGGATTTGGCATAGTCGAGCACATACTGATCCGCCGCGCCTTTGGAGCAACCGTAGGGCGTGCAGAAGTCCAGGCCCCGAGCCTCATCGATGCCGTGCGCCTGGATGACGCTGTCGCAAGGCACATAGTGATCGCCGTCCTCGCGGACCGCGACGTCGGGCAGGCTGCCATAGACTTTGTTGGTGCTGGCGAAGATCACCGGGATAAGCTCACCGCTCAGTCGCGCCGCCTCCAGAACGTTGAACGTTCCCCGAAGGTTGATGTCGAAATCCTCGCCTGGCTGGACCAGGCTTGTGGTGACGGCGGTTTGCGCGGCCAGATGGAAGATCGCCTTTGAACTCATCAGAGCCGGCGCCAGGGCGTTGGCGTCCCGCACGTCGATCGTCTCCACCGTGAGGCGACCGCCGTGTTTTTGCGCCAGCCATTCAAGGTTCTGCTCGACGCCCGGACGGCTGAGATTGTCGATCACCAGTACCGGCTCGCCATCCGACAACAGGCTGTCGGCGAGGTTCGATCCTATGAAGCCGCTGCCGCCGCTGATGGCGACCGGCGCGTCGCGTCGATTGCGTGTGTTCATGAGACCAACCCGC
>NZ_RZPH01001490.1:0-962 GCF_004022825.1 Mesorhizobium sp. M7A.F.Ca.CA.004.04.2.1 | reverse complement strand
TGCCGGTATAGGCCGGTGGCGTCACCCATGCGTCGATGCGCGGCGGCACGATATCGCGCGCGCCATGGGCATTGAAGCCGTCGCTGATCCTGCCGCCCGTCGGTCCGAAGGAGAAGGCGAAGGCGGTAACGAGCAAAAGGGCCGCCACCGCGCGCAGCCCCCAGGGGTCGCGCTCCGGCACGCGCGTGCGCGGCAGGTCGGCGCCAAGGTTGTCGAGCTTTCCAGCCATACGCTTCTGGTGTTCGCGCCACAGCGCCTGCGAGAAGCTGCTTTCCCTGCCGCTGGGCCGGTCGGTCTGCACCAGCACCGGGCTGTGCAACAGTTGATTGGCGGCCTCTATGCGGCGGTCGATTTCGCCGGCGCCCGGCAGGCGGAAGAAGCGCAGCGGATAGAGCGCGGCCAGTGCCGCTATGGCAAAAGCAGCGACCAGGCCGATGCGCGCCATATCCGGCAGCCGGGAGAACAGCCCCAGCCAGGAGATGCTGAGGAACAGGCTGGCGACGATGACGAGCGGGAGCAGCAACGGCCAGCCGCGCTCGACCATCATCGAGACCCGCGTCGCCAACCGGCTCAAGGCCAGGCGTCCGGCCAGGCCGCGATCACTGCTGAAGGTGGGTCGTTGCGTCATCGGCCCTTCCTTGAGCCTATCCCGAAAACCGGGATGCGGCCTTATCCCTTTGAGCATGATCTGTTCCGAAAGGGATTTCACTTTTCGGGATCATGCTGTGGAGCGGGCAGGATAGCCCGACGCCTCACGACTCAAAGAATACCAGCAAACACGGCAAAGGCGAGGCAGTTCGGAAAAACGTGAAGTGGACCGTTATAGTTCCATCCTGCATACCCTTTAGAAGGCAGCAGGCCCTTTAGAAGGTAGCGGGGTCCGCATTCGCTCCGCAGACCAGCACGGCGACCCGTTCGCCCGCCGCCGGCGCATAGCGGCCCGACAGGACCGCGGCAAAGGC
>NZ_RZPH01001489.1:0-971 GCF_004022825.1 Mesorhizobium sp. M7A.F.Ca.CA.004.04.2.1 | reverse complement strand
GCCATTCGGTCTTCGCCCCGACCTTGACGATTCCGGTCCAGCCGAACCCGTCGCGCCCGACGCTGATCTGATAGCGCAGCGCCTGGCCCTGGCGGGTGACGAGGTAAAGCGCCTTCTCGTCCTTGCGGATGACGATCGTGCCCGGCTGCTCGGCGGTTCTAAAGGCAACGGCCTTGCGCAGGCTGGGCCCCATCGCCGGCAGCGGCGGCCGCTCCGAAAGCGCCGATCGCGCCTCGGCGAAGTCGTGGACGGACAGCGCCAGCGCCATGCCGAGCGCGCAGGCGCCGGCGAGCTTCGGGGCGATCCGATATCTATCGGGCAGCGTCATCGAGCCGCTCTTTGAACATCCGCTTCAGATCCTTGTTGAAGCGCGCACGCCCATCCACTTCGGAAGGCGGAATGGCCCTGTTCAGCGCATCGGTCAGAAGCGCGTTGTCGAGCGCGACCGACTTGATGTGCGGCGCCTTGAAGATCTTTTCGAGCTCGCTGCGCGAAAAATGGTTCCCGAACCATTTGCGCTTGTGCTTGTTGGCGACCAGCGTGATGCTGACCGCATTGCCGCGCAGCTCGCGGATCTTCTTGTAGAGCCGCTTGCCTTGCCGCAGCGACGCGACATTGAGTTCGAAGACGATGAAGATCTCGTCGCTCGTTGACAGCACGGAATTGTGCCAGGGCGTTTCGAGATTGGGCAGGTCGATGACGATATCGTCGAAGCGGTAGGCGACGAGGTCGAGCAGCCGGAAGACGAAGTCGCTGCCATGCGGCTCGAACGGCAGTTGCGGCCGCTCGAATGCGTAGAGGGTGAGGCCGGACGGGCGCGACAGCTTGATGACGTCCATCAACTCGACATCGAGCCGTTCCGGCTGGCCGATGATGCCGGCAAGGTCGAACTGGTTGAACAAGTTGAGATAGGCGCCGCAATTGGCGCTCTGGAAATCCAGGTCGACGAGACAGGTGGACGCCGCGCGCTC
>NZ_RZPH01001488.1:0-978 GCF_004022825.1 Mesorhizobium sp. M7A.F.Ca.CA.004.04.2.1 | reverse complement strand
CATAGAAGCTGATCAGGATGGCGCCGACAAAGCCGCGCCAGCAGATGATGGTCAACGGGTCGGCATGGATCGACTTTGTCAGAACACCGGTCAGGCCGAAAACGGCAGCTGAGGACGACACCAGGATGATGCCGAGTGTGCGCTCTGCGGCGGTGTCGGTGGCGGCTGCAATGTCAGTCATGCAACCAGCCTACGCCGCTTGGTCCTGACATCGTAGTGTCAGCAATGATGGTGATCCACATCATAGGCGTTTGCGGAAATGCTCGGTGCCGACGATCAACAGGCCGGCGGCGACGATCAGCGCAGCGCCCAGGAACACCTCGCGGCGCGGCACGTCGCCCCAGATCGCAAAGCCGAGTGCGAATGCCCACAACAGCGAGGTGTATTCCAGCGGCGCGAGGACCGAAGCCGGTGTGCGCTTCATGCCTTCGAACAGAAGATATTGTGCCAGGCCGCCGAGTGCGCCGACGCTGGCAAGGAGCAGCAACTGAGCCCCGTCCGGTGTCCGCCACAACAACAATGCCGGCACCGCCGAAAACAGCAGGAAATAGAAATTGTTGAGCAGGAGCTGGATCATCGAGCACTCGGCAAGGGCGGTCTTGCGCAAGAGCACGATGGCGATGCCCCACAAGAAGGCCGCCGCCAGCACCAGCAGCACCGGCACGGACAGGCCGAGATGGGTCGGATCGCAAGCGACGAACACGCCGGCAAAGCCGATCAGCACCGCCAGCCAGCGCAGCATCGGCACCTTTTCGCCGAGCAGGAACACTGAAAGCACTGTGACGATGATCGGGGCCGCATAATAGACGGTGGTCAGCTCGGCGAGCTGCAGGCTGCGCGCGGCGTTGTAGTAACACAGCCACGCAGCAAGCGTGAAGGCACTGCGCACCAGCATCGGCCGCACGATCGGCGAGCGCATCGTGTCGGCAAACAACTGTCGTCCGCCGATCGCCGCGCACGCGCCCAGAATGGCAATGC
>NZ_RZPH01001487.1:0-979 GCF_004022825.1 Mesorhizobium sp. M7A.F.Ca.CA.004.04.2.1 | reverse complement strand
GCCATGGACGATCACGCCAATTGATCCGGCCGGTTCGACAAATTTTGAAAATCCGAGGGACCATCATGAACAAATATCTTTTGTCGGCCGGCGCACTTCTCGCGCTCGGAACCAGCGCCGCCTTCGCGCATACCACGTTCGAAACCCAGGAGGCGGCGGTCGGCTCGACCTACAAGGCCGTTCTGCGCGTGCCGCATGGCTGCGAAGGCAAGGCGACGACCGCCGTGCGCGTGCAGATTCCGGAAGGGGTGATCGCGGTGAAGCCGATGCCGAAGCCAGGCTGGACGCTGCAGACCAAGAAGGGCAAGTACGAGAAATCCTACCAGCTCTACGGTCAGGCGGTTGCCGACGGGGTCAAGGAAGTCGACTGGAGCGCTGGCAGCCTGCCGGACGAATTCTACGACGAGTTTGTCTTCCGCGCGACGTTGACGGCGGATCTGCCGGCGGGCCAAAAACTCTACTTCCCGGTGGTGCAGGAATGCGACGGCGCCGCCGATCGCTGGATCGAGATCCCGGCGGCAGGGCAGGATGAAGACGCGCTGGAAAGCCCGGCACCCGGCATCAAGCTGCTGCCGAAGAAATGATCTCCCAGGCGGCGCGCCCTTTCGAGCGCGCCGCTCCTTTTCGTGGCGGTGACATGGGCACGACCTCCCTCCTGCAAACGGCTTCCATGACCGGCCAACGCGCCGGCCGGCTTGCCGCCGGCCTGTTGGCCGTGATCGTGTTTCTTGCCGGCCTTGCCGTGTCGGATCAGGCCTTTGCCCATGCCGCGCTGATCAAGACCGACCCGGCCGACGGCGCGGTGCTGGCACAGGGGCCGGCGCAGTTCTCGCTGACCTTCAGCGAGCCGGTCTCGCCTCTGGTGCTGACGCTGGTGAAGCCCGACGGCAAGCCGGTTCCGCTAACGTCATTCCGGCTCAGCGACCAGACCGTCGAGATCGACAATCCGCAGCTACTCAAGTCCGGCACGCATGTCTTG
>NZ_RZPH01001486.1:0-983 GCF_004022825.1 Mesorhizobium sp. M7A.F.Ca.CA.004.04.2.1 | reverse complement strand
CAAATGGTCGGCAGGATGGCGACACTTGCCGAGCCGATCCGGGACGGGCGCGGCCGCATCAAGCTGGGCGATACGCTGTGGCGTGTCTCCGGCCCGGATTTGCCGGCCGGCACGCAAGTGCGCGTGACGGGTGCGGCCGATACGGATCTGGAACTGACCGTCGAGGCGGTCTGAATTCTTGAAACCCACCGCTTGGACAAGGTGTGTTGAGATTCAGGTCAGGCCGAGTCGAAAACGGTGGGTTCCGAGAACCGGAGCGGAGCGTACTTTGGGTACGTGAGCACCGGAAGCGCAGGAAACCGTCGTTTGCAGGCCGGCATCACCTTAAGATCAGCACACCTTAGGCGGCGCCGATACGCAGCAGGTCGTGCAGGTGGATGAGGCCGACTGGTTTCCGGCCCTCCACCACCATCAGGCTGGTGATGGCTGAGTTGTTGATCGTCTGCAGCGCCGTTGCCACCAGCGTGTCCGGCGTC
The DNA here is from genome assembly GCF_004022825.1 of Mesorhizobium sp. M7A.F.Ca.CA.004.04.2.1. Taxonomy (NCBI): domain Bacteria; kingdom Pseudomonadati; phylum Pseudomonadota; class Alphaproteobacteria; order Hyphomicrobiales; family Phyllobacteriaceae; genus Mesorhizobium; species Mesorhizobium sp. M7A.F.Ca.CA.004.04.2.1. The sequence continues at coordinate 507 of NZ_RZPH01001486.1, read as the reverse complement.
GCGGTCTTCGGGCCTTTTGTCATCACCTGATCCACCGTCATCGCCAGCAGGTTGCTGCCGATGTGCCGGCGGATGTCGCCATCGGTGATGATGCCGACCAGCGCACCGTCTGCGTCGGTGATCGCGACGCAGCCAAATCCCTTGCGCGACAGTTCCAGGATCGCGTCATGCATGCCGGTGCCCGCAACCACCAGCGGCAGCCTGTCGCCGACATGCATGATCTCGCGGATCTGCGTCAGGTTGGCGCCGAGCTGGCCGCCCGGGTGAAAGGTGCGGAAATGATCCGGCGTGAAGCCGCGTGCTTCGAGCAGCGCGATCGCCAGCGCGTCGCCCATCACCAGTTGCAGCAGCGTTGATGTCGTTGGCGCCAGGCCGTGCGGGCAGGCTTCAGGCGCGCGCGGCAAAAGCAGCACCACGTCGGCAGCCCGCGCCAGCGCCGATGTCTCTCCGGCGGTGATGGCGATCAGCGGAATGGAAAAGCGCCTGGAATAGGCGACGATGCCCATC
>NZ_RZPH01001485.1:0-985 GCF_004022825.1 Mesorhizobium sp. M7A.F.Ca.CA.004.04.2.1 | reverse complement strand
GCGCATGTGCCGCACAAATGCCCGATTGATGTGAGGATCACAAGTTGAGGAAGTTTCCGGCGCCGACTTTTCATCTTTCGCCCGCTCGTCTACCAGTGGAGCCATCATGTTGAGCCGACCCAGATCGACGATTGCCCAGGCAGCGCGCGTCTTCGCGACGCTTTCGCTTGGCGTTGCCGTTGCAATGGCGAGTTCGGTCAGCGCCTTTGCCCAGAACGTGCCGGTGGTGCGCGACGCCGAGATCGAGGCGCTGGTTCGCGATTACGCGCGGCCGATCTTCAGGGCGGCTGGCCTGGCGAATGACGGCATCGACATCGTTCTGGTCAATGACCAGAGTTTCAACGCCTTCGTCACCGGGCGCCGGCTGTTCATCAACACCGGCGCGCTGATGACGGCTGAAACGCCCAACGAGATCATCGGCGTCATCGCCCACGAAGCCGGTCATATCGCCGGCGGCCACCAGCAGAAACTCCGCGACCAGCTTGAACGCGCCAAGACGATGGCCATCATCGCGACGCTGCTGGGTGCCGGTGCCATGGTCGCCGGCGCGACAACCAATAGCCGCGGCCTTGCCGGTGCGGGCGTGGGCGTAGCCGCCGGCGGCGGCGAGATGGCACAGCGCAGCATCCTCGCCTACCAGCGCACCGAGGAGATGACGGCCGACCGCTCGGCGATCACCTATCTCAACGCCACCGGCCAGTCCGGCATGGGCATGCTGAAGACGTTTCACCGCTTCCAGACTGCGCTGTCGCTCTCGGGCGCGCAAGTCGATCCCTACCGGATCAGCCATCCGATGCCGCGGGATCGTATCTCCAATCTCGAAGTGCTGGTGAAACAGAGCCCCAATGTCGACAGGCCGGACCCGCCCGCGCTGCAGCAGCGCCATGACATGGTGCGGGTGAAGATCGCCGTCTACATGGAAGGCCAGGCGGCTGCGTCGCGGCTGATGCGAAAGATGCAAGGGACCCTCGCCGCGCTATATGGC
>NZ_RZPH01001484.1:0-987 GCF_004022825.1 Mesorhizobium sp. M7A.F.Ca.CA.004.04.2.1 | reverse complement strand
GCCGGTGAAATACGGCTCGCCCGGCGTGCCGATGCCCGGCTACGACATCCGCGTGCTCGACGATGCTGGCCATGAGGTGCAGCGGGGCACGCTGGGCAATGTGGTGATCAAACTGCCGCTGCCGGCCGGCTGCCTGCCGACGCTGTGGAATGCCGATCAACGGTTCCGCCAGGCCTATCTCGACGAGTTCCCCGGCTTCTACAAGACGGCGGATGCCGGCATGGTCGACGAGGACGGCTATCTCTACGTCATGGCTCGCACCGATGACATCATCAACGTCGCCGGCCACCGGCTGTCGACCGGCGCCATGGAAGAGGTGCTTTCGGCCCATCCCGATGTCGCCGAATGCGCGGTGATCGGCATTGCCGACGCCATGAAAGGCCAGGTTCCGCTGGGCTTCGTGGTGTTGAATGCGGGTGTGACCCGCGATATCGGCTCTATCGAGAACGAGGTGGTCGGTCTGGTGCGCGAACGCATTGGCCCGGTCGCCGCCTTCAAGACGGTGGTGACGATCAAGCGCCTGCCCAAGACGCGTTCGGGCAAGATCCTGCGCGGCACCATGCAGAAGATCGCCGACAAGGAAGAATGGACCATGCCGGCGACGATCGACGATCCGGTCGTCCTCGACGAGATCACCAAGGCCCTGAAGGAACGCGGAATCGGACTTTGAGCCACTGAAGGGTGGGCCGCGGACGACCTTTTCGATCGGCAAGCAATACTTTTATTGTGCGACGCAGCAATGCACCCTAAAGTCGTTCGCGGGGGGACATCGACAAAGGTCGCATGGCTCAGCAGAAGATTACATTTGGTGGCGTAGACATCCTGCGCTTTCTCGCCGCCGTCATGGTCATGGTCTACCACTATGGCTTCTGGGTGTGGGCGTATCCGGACGGTGTTTCGGCGCGCGCCACGGGCGGCGTTCCCCCGCAGCCGGCAATAGGCGCCTGGGTCGAATCCGGCTGGGTCGGCGTCCAGATCTTCTTCGTC
>NZ_RZPH01001483.1:0-988 GCF_004022825.1 Mesorhizobium sp. M7A.F.Ca.CA.004.04.2.1 | reverse complement strand
GCCGGGGCCGCGGTGGCCGGGACCGGCTGCAAGCCACCGTCTCCAGTCAATGCCGGCCGGCGTAGCGCCGAAAGTCGGATATCGCGCTCGACGACGACGTCAGTCGGGCCGCCGATCAGAAGCAGGTGCTCGATATCGTCACGGCGTATCAGCACCAACCTGCGATGGCTGTCGACGGCGGTGGCATCCATGACGGCCAGTCGCGTCTTGCGGTTCCGGCCACCGGCGACGAAGGTTCCGAATGTCAGGTTGCGCACCAGCTTTATGATGACGAGAACGATGACCAGCAGGACAAGCGCTGCAAACGTCCACAACAATGCTGCGGCATAACCGGGACCTGCCACGCTATCGAGCCATTGCATTGGGTTCCCCTGATCGCCCTTGGAAGTGACGAGACACTAGACCGTTGCAGCGGGCCACCGCAAGTTGCGTTTCACGCCGGTGAACAGCTAGAAAAACTCCGAAGCCCGGAAGACATCATTTTTATCCGACATTTGCCGCCCAGGCCTTTTCCGGACTAGGAGAATGTGATTCAACCCGCTAGGGGCGGGTGTCGGAACACCGGAATTCACGAGCAGGGGGCACATGGCCAAGGAAGCGCGCGGCGATTTCTATCCGGTACCGATCGTCGACCAGAATACGCGACCCGGCGCGGTCACCCGGCTTATCATTTTCATCGTCGTTCTGACGGGGGCGGCGATCGTCTTCGGGCTTTTCCGCGAGCGCCTCGGCGATCCTTTCCTGCTCGGCATGCTCGGCGTGCTGGCGATGATCGGCGTCGGCTTCCTGTTCGCGACGGCGATCGGCTTCGTGCAGGTCACGCCACGCTCGACAGGCGACGAACTGTCGAAATCCTTCGTCGATTCGATGTCGCAGGGGCTTCTCGTCACCGACACCAAGGGCCGCGTCGTCTACGCCAATCGCGCCTATGCGGATATGACCGGAGCATCGTCCGCTGCCGACCTGAAGACCGTCGAGGGACTGTCTC
>NZ_RZPH01001482.1:0-989 GCF_004022825.1 Mesorhizobium sp. M7A.F.Ca.CA.004.04.2.1 | reverse complement strand
CCGCTGCGCTCGGAACAGCAGCGCCATGACGATGACGAGCCATGCCTGCTCTCGGGCGCAGCAAGAAGCGACCGATTTTGAGGTCGTTTCTACTGCCTTCATATTGCGGCGGAATCTGTTTCAAGGCTCCGCATGAGCCGATCGGCGTGGCTCCGCGATTGTGAGTCTGCAAGCTAGTAGCGCTCGAACAGTGGCCGCCGGAAGCCGGCGTCGCGCCCGGCGATCAGCCAATAGAGCAACCCGGCGACAAGGCCGGCAGCGGCGATGATGCCGATGTCGACCCAACGCTCCGGGTCCATATCCTCCGGCGCGCTCGGCCAGATCAAGGCGAAGCCGCCGACCGCGGCGCCGGCGCCGAAAACCATATGCAGCAGGACATTGCGCAGCGAGAAGAACTCGGCGATCAGCGCGAAGATCAGCGTCTGCAGCGCGGTCACCACGATGGTCAGGAAATAGACGAACATGCCGAGCGGCGGCACCAGCAGCACCGCGATCGGCGAAACGCCCATGACGTCGAAATAGCTGGGCGCGTTGGGCAAGGAACTGAGCACGCCATAGATCACCGCGATGGCGATCAGGCCGACCAGCACCGATACGAAGTAGCCGGCCAACATCATCAATATGCGCTTCATTACGTGCTTCGCCGTCGCCATCCCCATCCCCCAATGCGGCGCCTGGAGCAATTCCAGGAAAAGTGTGAACGGTTTTCCGTCCGGAATTGCGTCAAAACAAAGAGTTAGAGTAGTTCACCGTTCCATGAAACGGTGAACTGCTCTGGCGCGACAGTCAGCCATCAAAGCGGGACAGACGCAAGGGGAGGCGACGGTTGGCAAGGGCAATCGCTTCGGCCAAGTCCGACTTGTGGCGGAAACCATCAATCACCGAGATCGGCGCCGCCCCTCATCGCCCTGCCGGGCGTTCGTTGTTCGAAAAGCCAAGCAGTTGGCTTTTCGTCCGCTGCGCGGACCACGCCTCGACTCCCCGTATAG
>NZ_RZPH01001481.1:0-998 GCF_004022825.1 Mesorhizobium sp. M7A.F.Ca.CA.004.04.2.1 | reverse complement strand
GATCATCTACGGCGTCGTCATTGTCGCCATGCTGTTGCTCTACGGCCGCGCGCCGGCAAGCCGCTGACCGTGGACGAAAAGGCAACACAGGCGCCAGCGGGCGCTCCCGGCTCGGTGCCTCCGGCCATCGTGGTGATGGGCGTCGCCGGCTGCGGCAAGTCGGCCGTCGGTATTGCGCTGGCGGCCGCTCTGGGCGTTGCCTTTATCGAGGGCGACAAGCTGCATCCGCCGGAAAACGTCGCACGCATGGCAAGCGGCGAACCGCTTACCGATCAACTGCGCGAAGGCTGGCTCAACGCGATCGGCGAGCGCATCGCGGAGTCGGTGGGCAGCGGACAGGGCGTGATTGCCGCCTGCTCGGCACTGAAGCGCAGCTACCGCGACCGGCTGAGCAGCTTCTGCCCGGAAATCGTCTTCCTCTATCTGGAGATCGACCCTGCCACGGCCAGGCAGCGTGTCGGCAGCCGCAAAGGCCATTTCATGCCGGCAAGCCTGGTCGACAGCCAGTTCGCCATCCTCGAGCCGCCGGTTGCGGAAGAGCGCGCCTTGACACTCGATGCCACACGTCCGGTCGGTGAGCTCGTCGCCGGCGCGGTCCGCCTGATACGCCGGTCATGAGCCTTCATCCATTCCGATGCCGGTGCTGTCCGGCGCCTCGGTCAGCCGCTGCCGGCGGGACCACGTCAGCATCTGCTCGGGGTAGAGCCTCAGCGCTTCCAGCAGGCGGTCGCGCTTGAGCAGGATGTAGTGCGCCTGCACAGCCATGTTCTTGGCGCCATCCCTGGCGGTGTCCTTCGCCGGGGTTACAGATGCCTCCGGCGTCAACTCGGGGCTGAGCACGGCGCGGTACTCGATGAAGGGAACCACTTCGAAGGTCGACATGGCAAACAGGGCGGTTCTGCCCCTGGCGGCAAAATTCGCCGGCGCCGAGGCGAGGTGCGTCCAGCCGCTTTCGCCCATGGCTGCCTCGGTGAAAGTCGTGCCGGCATGGACGGTGT
>NZ_RZPH01000147.1:0-8728 GCF_004022825.1 Mesorhizobium sp. M7A.F.Ca.CA.004.04.2.1 | reverse complement strand
CAGCCGACGATGCTGACCGAGGCGAGGTCGATGATGGTCGGCAGCAGCGCCAGGTAGAACATCATGATCTTGGGATTGCCAAGCGTCACCGCCATGCCGGCGAAGAACAGCTTTGCCGGAGAATCCTCGCGCGGCATCTCGCCCCCTTCTGCATCGACAGGCGCGGTCCACATTTTCCAGGCGAGGTAAGCGAGATAGGCGACGCCGACCCATTTCACCACGACGAAAGCGAAATGGAAGGTCTGCGCCACGACAGCCAGGCCGAACACCGCCAGCGACAGCCAGATGCCCTCGCCGATCCACATGGCGAGCAGGAACGGGAACACGTCGCGAAACCCTTTCGAGATAACGCGCGCAACGAGCGCCGCGATCGAGGGGCCGGGCGAACCGGCGGCAACGAACAAAGCGGCGGCGAAGATCAGGAGCGAGGTGGGGTGCATAACCGGGGTCTCTGGTTGAAAACCTTCGATTTCGGATATTAGCGCAAGTGGCTCGGCTGCGGTAGCACCGACAAAAGACCCTTGTCGGTCCAGCATCTCGCGGCTAGAAAGGCCGCCGCGAAACAATTTTGAGCGTCACTTTGCCTACGTAGCCGCCGGTCTCGTCAACTCCCCCGACACACTGCATGACTCCGCATTCGCGGTGTCTGTTTTCATTTCATGTGTTCTTCTGGGCGGCGGTTCGAGACCGGTTTGGCACTGCTGAACCGTTGTTGCGCGCTGCCGCCCGTGACATCCGATTTCCGATCATAGCAAGCGACCGCCACGCCGCGCCCGCATGGGCATCTCGACATCGCCGGCCTGATGAACTTCCCGACGGGAAGGGCTTATCGGCATGTCTGGACTCCAGCGTATCCACTGGGCAATCGCGCCCAAGACCGCACCTCGGCCGCTCATCAGCTGCAGTCGTTGCGGCACTGTGAAGGCCTATTGCAGCAGCGGGAAATTCCGCGTCAACGCCAACGGCAAACGCATCGACGTGTGGCTGATCTATCGCTGCATCGACTGCGACAACTCCTGGAATTTCGGCATTTTCGAGCGCTGCAACCGCCGCGACATCGACCCGACGCTGCTGGCGGCGCTCGAACGCAACGATCCTGCACTCGCTCACCGTCATGCCTTCGATGTAATCGCGTTGCGCAACCGGATCGGGCGCGTCGAGGAGTTCTCCGATGTCAGCATTCACAAGCGCAGGCTCGGCGACACCGGGGAAGCCGCGACCGTGTTGGAGATCCAGCTTGGACTGGAAATGCCGACATCGCTGCGACTCGACCGGCTGCTCGCTGGCGAACTCGGCATCTCGCGATCACGGCTTCAGGCGCTGGAGGAGAGGCGGCTGCTCATCGTTGACCCGGATGGCGCAAAGGCCCTGCGCAAGCCTACCCGCGCGGGAATCGCGATCCGCATCGATCTGGCCGGCGAGGCCGATCGGCAGGCCATCATCTCGGCTGCCGGTGGATGAACGAAAAAGGGGCGGAACACTGGTTGCTCCGCCCCTATCGACTGTCGGAAAATAGAGAGCTTACGCCGCGCCGACCACCTTGGACGACTTCTCGAACCGCTTGCGCTCGTTCGGATCGAGATAGAGCTTGCGCAGCCGAATGGTCTTGGGCGTCACTTCGACCAGTTCATCGTCCTGAATCCAGGCCAGCGCGCGTTCCAGCGTCATGCGGATCGGCGGCGTCAGCTTGACCGCCTCGTCCTTGCCGGCGGCACGGATGTTGGTCAGCTTCTTGCCCTTGAGCACGTTCACTTCAAGATCATTGTCGCGGCTATGGATGCCGATGATCATGCCCTGATACACCTTGACGCCCGGATCGATGACCATCGGGCCGCGATCTTCCAGGTTCCACATGGCGTAGGCGACCGATTCGCCCTGTTCGTTGGAAATCAGCACGCCATTGGTGCGGCCCGGCAGCTCACCCTTGTAGGGCTCATAGGCGTGGAAGAGCCGGTTCATCACGGCGGTGCCGCGCGTGTCGGTCAAAAGCTCCGACTGGTAGCCGATCAGGCCACGGGTCGGCGCGTGGAAGACGATGCGCTGGCGATTGCCGCCGGACGGGCGCAGTTCGACCATCTCGGCCTTGCGCTCGGACATCTTCTGCACGACGACGCCGGCATGCTCCTCATCGACGTCGATGACGACTTCTTCGACCGGCTCCAGCAATTCGCCGTTCTCGCCCTTCTGCATGACGACGCGCGGACGCGACACGGCGATTTCAAAGCCTTCGCGGCGCATCGTCTCGATCAGCACGGCCAGCTGCAATTCGCCGCGGCCGGAGACGAAGAACGAATCCTTGTCGGGCGATTCCTCGATCTTCAGCGCGACATTGCCTTCGGCTTCGCGCAGCAGGCGGTCGCGGATGACGCGGCTGGTCACCTTGTCGCCTTCGGTGCCGGCCAGCGGACTGTCATTGACCAGGAACGACATCGTCACGGTGGGCGGATCGATCGGCTGCGCATGCAGCGGTTCGCTTACGCTCGGGTCGCAGAACGTGTCGGCGACGGTGCCCTTCGACAGGCCGGCAATGGCGACGATGTCGCCCGCCTGCGCTTCTTCGATCGGCTGGCGCTCAAGGCCGCGGAAGGCCAGGATCTTCGAAATACGGCCGGTTTCGATCTGGGTGCCGTCATGGTGCAGCACCTTGACCGGCTGGTTGGCCTTCAGCGTGCCGCTCTCGATACGGCCGGTGATGATGCGGCCGAGGAACGGATTGGCTTCCAGGATGGTGCCGATCATGCGGAACGGGCCGGGATGAACGGTCGGCTCCGGCACATGCTTGATGACGAGGTCGAACAGCGGTCCCAGCTGCTGGTCCTTGGGTCCTTCCGGATTTTCCGAAACCCAGCCATCGCGGCCTGAACCGTACAGAATCGGGAAGTCGAGCTGCTCGTCGGTGGCGTCGAGCGCCGCGAAAAGGTCGAACACCTCGTTGACCACCTCGACGTGACGGGCGTCCGGACGGTCGATCTTGTTGATGACGACGATCGGCTTCAGGCCGACCTTGAGCGCCTTGCCGACGACGAACTTGGTTTGCGGCATCGGCCCTTCGGCTGCGTCGACCAGCACGATGGCTGAGTCCACCATCGACAGGATGCGTTCGACCTCGCCACCGAAATCGGCGTGGCCGGGGGTGTCGACGATGTTGATGCGGGTATCCTTCCAGTCGACCGAAGTCGCCTTGGCCAGGATGGTGATGCCGCGTTCCTTTTCGAGGTCGTTGGAATCCATGGCGCGCTCGGCGACGCGCTGATTGTCTCGGAAGGAGCCGGACTGCTTCAAAAGCTGGTCGACCAGGGTGGTCTTTCCATGGTCGACGTGCGCGATGATCGCGATATTACGGATTTTCATGTTCTGGTCTCGGAAGCGTTGCAGGCAGCAGGCCAAAAGGCGCTGCCTCTTTCGGTTGCGCGGCTCATACAGGGTTTTTCGCAGTTGCGAAAGAGGAGGAGCGTCACCAAATACTCATCAAATCTTAAGCATCTGCGTGTGAGATGATTTTGTTAACCAAGGCGGGAACCCTTTGGGGCCCGGGCAGTTCAAACGTCATGACCGATAAACTCAACCGATTCTGGCCGCTCATCGCGTCTGTTGCCTTCGCCGTCCTGCTGGCGGCCAACGCCGCACAGTCAGCCGCGACGATGAAGGAATCACGGCCTGCCTTGCTGTCAGAGGCACAGTCGGCCGAGCAGATTTTCGCCGACGCACCAGACGGCGTCGACCCGATGGTGACCGGCCCGGTCAGCGCCGCCTTCAAGCAGCGCCAGGACTCCGCCAACTGCGACAGCGCCGTCTGGCCGAATATTCCCATGGTCTGCTACCCGGACTAGTCAGCGCTTCACCCCCCGCCCCGTCTCGCCAGCTTCGCTTTGCGAAGCCGCCGCCGACCTTCCCCACAAGGGGGAGGGTTGAGAAGCGCGCTTACGCCGACCGCACCGGGTCGAGCGTCACCTTGTAGAGTTCGTTGTCGTCGCGATCCATCAGCCGCACCGTCATCTGCTCGCTGGCGCCTGAAATATCGACGAGCCCGAAGAATTGCAGCCCGGCCGAGGGCGGCAGGTTCTGTCCCTGTTCGGCGGTCGGCGCCTTGATGAACTTCAGCTCCGGACCGAACGTCATGTCGAAATCGTTGGGACCGAACGTGCCGGCATGGATCGGACCCGAGACGAATTCCCAGAACGGATTGAACTCCTGGAACTGCGCCTTGTCCGGGTTGTAATAATGCGCGGCCGTGTAATGCACATCTGCGGTGAGCCAGACGGTGTTGCTGATGCCGGCATTCTTTATGAAGCGCAGCAGGTCGGCGATCTCGAGCTCGCGCCCTTTTGGCAAGCCATTGTCGCCATTGCTGACCGCTTCGGCGCCAACCTTCTTGGTGCCGTCGTCCCAGACGACGAGGCCGAGCGGCACGTCGGCGGCGATGATTTTCCAGGTCGCCTTCGAATTCGCCAGTTCGCGCTTCAGCCATTTCGTCTGCTGCTCGCCGAGCATGCGCGACTGCGGCGTCATCTCATCCTGCATGTCGGGACCATTGGGGCCGCGATAGGAGCGCATGTCGAGGAAGAACACGTCGAGCAGCGGCCCATAAGCGATCTTGCGATAGACGCGGCCGGGCTCGGACGGTTCGTAGCGGATCGTCGTCATCTCGTGGAAAGCCCGCGCCGCGCGGGCCGCCAGCACGTGGATGGATTTTTCCGTGTAGCGGCTGTCGGCGCTGAGATCCTTGGAATCCGACCAGTTGTTCAGCACTTCATGGTCGTCCCACTGGTAGAAAGTCGGGCAGATGGCGCTCAGGCCGAGCACGTTCCTGTCCATCATGTTGTATTTCCACTGGTCCCGGTACTCGTCCAGCGTTTCGGCGACCTTGCGCTTGCCGTCGATCAGCACGACGTTCTTCCACTTGCCGCCGCCGGGCAGGTCGACCTCGTCCTTCATGGCGCCGTCGGCATAGATGGTGTCGCCTGAATGCAGGAAGAAGTCGGGCGTGTGCTTGCCGATCGTGGCGTAGGTCTTCATGCCGGTCTCATCGATGCCCCAGCCCTGGCCGGCGGTGTCGCCGGACCAGGCAAAGCGGATGTCGCGCTTCGAGGCTGGCGCCGTCCTGAAACGGCCGGTGATCGGCTCCGAAACGGCGTTGATGTCGGCGAGATCGGCCGATGTCATGCGGTAGAAGATATCCTGGTCCGAAGCGAGGTCGGTGAGCAGCCGCTTGACCGTGTAATCGCTGGCCGGCGACGTATCGAGCGGCGCCAGCCGCGTCGCACTGGCGAAATTCTCCGTCGACGACACCTCGAACATGACGCGCGACGGTCGGTCGGTGCGCGTCCACACCATGCCGCTGGTGGCGTCGACATCTCCCGACTGGACGCCATGGGTGAAGGAAGGCCGCTGATTGGCGCGCGAATAATAGGGCAGCGCCAAGCTCGAGACGCCGGCCAGGCCAACGGCGCTGGCGGATGTGACGAAGGCGCGGCGGGTCATCGAGAGCTTGTTCATGGCTGTCTCCTGGTGGCTTGAACGGCGCCACCAAGGTCCAGCGTCAATGTTTCAGGCGCATCTCGGGATGATGAAGTTTTGATAACAATGAACAGGGTAATCTCCCCCTCGAGGGGGAGATGTCGCCAAAGGCGACAGAGGGGGTCGCCGCGCGTGGAGCGCTAACCTCCTTCTATCGCAAGAGGCCGAGCCCAGTCGGACCGACCCCCCTCTGGCCGCTTCGCGGCCATCTCCCCCTCGAGGGGGGAGATTAGCGTCGCGCCTAAGCCGCTTGCGGCTCCGGATCGAACGCCGGCTTGCTGGTGTTGATCAGCAGCGAGATACAGGCGGCGGCGATTGCCGTCATGCCGGCGATCAGGAAGGCCAGTTCGTAATTGCCCTGCAGCTCGCGCATGGTGCCGCCAAAGGCGGCGGCAGCGGCCGCACCGATCTGGTGCCCGGCGACGATCCAGCCGAACACGATCGGCCCACTGCGATCGCCGAACGCCTCGTTGGCGAGCCGCAGCGTCGGCGGCACGGTGGCGATCCAGTCGAGGCCGTAGAGCACGGCGAAGATGATCAAGCTGGTGGCCGAGAAGCCGGAATAGGGCAGATAGATCAGCGACAGGCCACGAATGCCGTAATAGACGCCGAGCAGCTTGCGCGGATCGTAGCGGTCGGTGAGCCAGCCCGACAACGTCGTGCCGATCAGGTCGAAGATGCCCATCATCGACAGCAGGCCGGCGGCCTGCACTTCGCCGATGCCCATGTCGCCGCAGAACGCGATCAGATGCGTGCCGACCAGCCCGTTGGTGGTGAAGCCGCAGACGAAGAAGGTGGCGAACAGATACCAGAACACCCGCGTGCCGGCGGCACGGCGCAGCGTCGAGAACGTATGCGCCAGAAAATTGCCCTGTGACGCAGGCGGAGTGGGCGGCACGTCGTCAGCCTCGGCGCCGTAGCGCACCATGCCGATCGATGCCGGCCGCTCCGGCACCAGCAGCCAGACCAGCGGTATCAGGGCAGCGGTCGCGATCGCGACCGCAATGACAACCGGCTGCCAGCCGCCCGACTGCGCCAGCGCGGCGATCAGCGGCAGGAACACCAGCATGCCCGAGGCGCTGGAGGCCGACATCAATCCCATGACAAGCCCGCGATTGGTCTTGAACCACCGGTTGACGATGGTCGCGCCGAGCACGCTGGCGACAGCACCGGAACCAATGCCCGAGAACACGCCCCAGGTGATGAACAGATGCCACGGCTTGGTCATCAGCAGGCTGAGCGCGGTCGAGCCCGACATCACCACCAGCGAGGCCAGCAGCGTGCGGCGAAGCCCGATGCGCTCCATCAGGGCTGCGGCAAATGGCCCTGTCAGGCCGTAAAGCAGGATGCCGACACCGGCGGCCAGCGAGATGATGTCGCGCCGCCAGCCGAAACTGTTCTCCAGCGGCAGCATCATGACCGAGGGTGCGGAGCGCAGGCCAGCCGCGACCAGCAGGCTAAGGAAGATCACGCCGACCACGACGAAAGCGTAGCGCTGGCCAAAGGGGCGGGATTGAGCTATCATGTTACTGACCGGTACGTTGCAGGTGGAGTATGTATACGTACCGATCGGTAACATTGTCAATCGAGCCACACGATGCCAACCGACAAAAATATTGATCTGACCATCAGCGACGATCATGCGTCGGCGCCGCCGAAAGCAGCCAAGAAGATCCTCGATGTGGCTTATGACCTGTTCTACCGGCGCGGTATCAGGGCGATCGGCGTCGACGAGATCGTCAAACGTGCCGGCGTCACAAAGCCCAGCCTCTATCGCAGCTTTCCGTCCAAGGATGAACTGGCCGCCTCCTATCTCAGGCAGTACGATCTTGAATATTGGGAGCGTTTCGACGAGGCGGTTGCCGCTCATCCCGGCGACCCGCGCGCACAGATCAAGGCTTTCCTGACCCGCATCGGCAAGCGCACGCAAGTGGCGGACTATCGCGGCTGCGGCATGACCAACGCGGCGGTCGAATATCCCGACCACAGCCATCCGGCCCGTGTGGTCAGCGAGGCCAACAAGCAGGAATTGCGCCGCCGCCTACGCGCCATGGCGGTTGCGATGGGCGCGCAAGACCCTGACACGCTCGGCGACGGCCTTCTGCTGCTGATCGAAGGCGCCTATATCAGTGGCCAGCTGTTCGGGCTCGGCGGCCCGGCGCAAGCGGTCGCCCGCAACGCGGACCTGCTGATTGAAGCGAGCTTGAAGAAATAACGTTTGGCGCTACGCTGCGGCAGCTTGCAACGGAGATTGACCGCCATGCGTGCCATTCTGATCCCGCTTGTTCTGGTCGGTCTCGGTCGGGCTGCGCAAGCCGACGGCATTTCCAGCGCCTACACCGATCTGGATTCGAAAAAGGATTGCGTGACCTACGCGCAGGCCGAGGAAGGCGACGGCGACTGGGCCGAACTCGCCTGTTCGGGCTATCGCGGCTATCCCGTACTGATAGCCTATGACGATGCCCGTGAATCGCTGTTCTACGGCTTTCCCCCCGGCGGCGACATGACAACGGTCTGGGAGAGCTTTTCCGGTTTCAATTCGTCCGGAGCCAAGATCGAATGGCGCATCGAGACCACCGGCGACAAGGCTGTGCCCTATGCAGCCATCCATCGCCGCTCGATCAGCAATCCCGAGGACGAGAAAAAGCCGACCGAGGTGCTGCTCGTCGCCAAGGTCGGCCAGATGGACGCCCGCGACGGCTGCACCGTCGGCCTGGTGCTGGCCACCGGCAATCCCACCGCCAACGATCAGGCGCGCAAGCTTGCCGACGACAAGGCACGCACCTTCGCCTGCGGCAAGGACAGGCGCACCGTCATCGGCAATGTGCCGGCTTTTGGCCGGGTGGATAACTGAGCACGGCGGAGATTGGGCATCGCACCCGTAGCTTCGTCATCCACGGGCGGAGCAAGGAGCGTAGCGACGCAGCGCAGACCCGAGGATCCATGCCGCGACATCAACACCGCCGCGGCGGTGCAGAATTCCGTTCCGCCGCACACGTCGCCTGGCGTCACGGCATGGATACCAGGGTCTCCGCGACGCCGCTTTGCGGCTGCTCCGCCCTGGTATGACGAAGTTGGGCTACTTGCTCGCCTTGGCCCGCTCGATCGCATCGACGATCATCTTCTTGGCATATTTGGAATCGTGCCAGCCTTCGATCTTGACCCATTTGCCGGGCTCGAGATCCTTGTAGTGCTCGAAGAAGTGCTGCAC
>NZ_RZPH01001480.1:0-1002 GCF_004022825.1 Mesorhizobium sp. M7A.F.Ca.CA.004.04.2.1 | reverse complement strand
ACAGGGTATAAGCAGCGTGCCCCTCAGCCCGACCCACCCAAGCGCGGCAGCGGGGCCAGCACATCCTCCACCGAAAGCGTCCGCGCCTCGGAGGGCAGCATGATCGGGATGCCGTCACGCACCGGATAGGCAATCTTGGCGACCCTGGAAATCAGTTCGCCGCGCTCTGGATCCCAGGCCAGCGGCCCCTTGGTCAGCGGGCAGGCCAAGAGTTCCAGCAGCTTGGGGTCGACCTTCCTCCCGTCACGTCCATCCGCCGCCATAAGATTCTCCTCCCAGCCAGTTGCGGGCCTAAGATGTGCCGAGATTCAGGTCAGGCCCAGTCGAAAATGGCTGATACCGAGAACCGGAGCGGAGCGTACTTTTCGTACGCAAGCACCGGAAGCGCAGGAAGCCACCATTTGCAGGCCGGTCTCACCTGGATATCGACACTCTTACTGCAAACTCGAGCCAAAATCCTCATTCTCGCGCGCCAGTGCCATTTCGGTGATGGCGATCAGCGTCTCCGCCCGGGTCTTCAGGTCGGCTGCTTCGAGCAGCGCCTGTTTCTCGGCCGGCCCGTAGGGCGCCATCATCGACAGCGCATTGACCAGCATGGCATTTTCGGCGCGGCTGACGCTTTCCCAGTCGGCCTCCAGATCGTTGGCCTGCAGATAGGCGCGAAACGCCTTGAGCAGCGATGGCCGGTCGATCTCGTTGTCCGCCTGATCCTCGTCGAGATCGGCAAGGAAAGGCGCGGGCTTGCACTGGCGAAACGGCGTCTTGACCGTCAATTCGTGGGCGATGCGGAACCGGCACACGCCCTGCAGCGAAATCAGGTAGCGGCCGTCGCCGCTTTCGGAGAAGGCGATGATGCGGCCGGCGCAACCGACATTGCAGAGCTCCGGCTCGCCATCGCCGCGCAAGGCGCCGTCGAGACTGGGCTGGATGACGCCGATGAGCCGCGGGCCGGCGATCGCCTCGTCCACCATCTGCAGATAGCGCGGCTCGAAGATGTTGAGC
>NZ_RZPH01001479.1:0-1002 GCF_004022825.1 Mesorhizobium sp. M7A.F.Ca.CA.004.04.2.1 | reverse complement strand
GGTCATGCCGAGCGCCCAGCCCGCCTCGATCTCACAATGCGGAACCGCGTTCAGACCGGCGCGAAGGATCTCGCTGGTGTAGGCGCCTGTCGTTAGCGCCAACGCAATCACGCCAGAGGTGAAGGCACTTACGGTCATCCCGGAAGCAGGCAATCCATAGTAGACCATCTGCAGGACGACGAGTGCAGGCGCACCACGCCCGATCTCGACCAATACCACCGCGAAATAGCGGACGAGCCTGTTTCCAGAGGAAGAGGCAAGCGCAAGAACGAGGCCGATAGGCAATCCGAACAGCAGCGCCAGGCCCGCCAACTGAAGACTGACAATAGCTCCTTGGAAAAGCTGGGGCGACCAGTCCAGCCAGTTAGCCAGCATCTCGCTCATTTCGCTTGCCCCCTTGAGCGCAGCCGCCCGTCCACGGCGCGTGCCAACACGACAACGGGTATGGACAGCACGATGTAGAGAAGCGCGGCGAAAATGAACGGCGCGAAGCTGCCGCCGCCGCCTTGAGCCTGCTGCGATGCGTACATCATCACGTCGCGGACACCGATCGTGGAGGCCACGGTCGTGTCTTTGAGCAGGCTAACAAGGAAGGTCGCCATGGGTGGAACCGAGACGCGCAGGACCTGCGGCGCCAGGATATAGCGCAGCGTATCCAGGCGCGACATACCGAGCGCCGTGGACGCCTCCCGCTGGCCCTTCGAGAGGGCCAGGAAGCCACCCCTATAGATTTCAGCGAGATAGGCCGTTGATACCAACCCCATGCCCAGGATGGCAGCCTGATATGAACTGAGAACGATCACTCCGCTGCCCAATCCGAAGAAAATAATGAACAGCCAGACGATCGGCGGGATTCCTCGGACAACGTCGATGTATAGGCGCGCCGGCGCGCTTAGCAGAAGCAACCGGGAACGTCGCATCAGCACCAGCGGCATGGCTGCGATGGCCCCGACTCCGAAAGCGCCGAAGGTCACCAGCAGCGTGGCCGGAACGCCTCTGAGC
>NZ_RZPH01001478.1:0-1010 GCF_004022825.1 Mesorhizobium sp. M7A.F.Ca.CA.004.04.2.1 | reverse complement strand
CGGGAATACCGGACTTTGTCGGCACAACCAGCATCGCCATGACCAGGAGCCACGCCGCCGTCGCGCAGAGCCCGATCAGGAGCACGCGGCGGTCGCCCCAGCGATCGGTGAGCAAACCCCAGGGCAGTTCGCTGAGCGCGACCCCCAGCCCGAGAAGGCCGAGCGCCAGGCCGAGCTCGGCATTGCCCAAATGATAGCCCTGGCGAAGAACGACCGCCGTCGCCGGGATGCCGGAGAACGTAGCCGAGAAGGCGGCATTGGCGGCAACGCCGATGCCCAGAACCTTCCAGCGATGGCCCGGCTTGAAAACCCTCCCGGCGGAACCGGTATCTTCCAGGAGCTTCGGCGACTGCCGATCGGTGCAATTGACGATGGCGGACATGATTTCATTTCCCGTGCTGGCCAGTGGTCCGGCCTTGACGATCTGTCCCTACCGCCATAATTTCATCCTGAAAATCAGGAAGTTTTGAACTTACAATCCTGAAAATCGGGACTTCAGATATGCGACGCGTAACTTTCGACCTCGACGTCCTGCGCAGTTTCGTCACCGGTATGGAGCTGGGCAGCTTTGCCAAGGCGGCTGACCGGCTTGGCCGGTCGACGTCGGCGGTCAGCGCGCAATTGAAGAAACTGGAAGAACAGGCGGCGACGCCGATCTTCCGCAAATCAGGACGCGGCCTCGCTTTGACCGAGGCCGGCGAGACCATGCTCGGCTATGCGCGCCGGCTGATCGAATTGAATGACGAGGCGGCATCCGCCATCCACGATGTCGAGCTGGAAGGCTGGGTACGGCTCGGCTTGCAGGAAGATTTCGGCGAGGCGGTGCTGCCGGACGTGCTCGGCCGATTTGCCCGGGCGCACCCCAAGGTGAAGATCGAAGCCAGGATCGCACGCAGCCACGACCTTGCCGAAAGGGTCATGTCAGGCAGCCTCGACATCGCGCTCGCCTGGCACTGCGGCGAAACGCTGCCCTACAGCCAGCATGTCGCCGATGTGCCGATGCGCTGGAT
>NZ_RZPH01001477.1:0-1011 GCF_004022825.1 Mesorhizobium sp. M7A.F.Ca.CA.004.04.2.1 | reverse complement strand
CGCCAAAGGTACGGGTTGTCGTCGACGCCCTCGTCGAACATTTTTCGGCGCCGCCCTGGGATGCCGCGTGACCGAAATGCCGGTCATTTCTCAAAAATCACGTCGGACTATTTTCGAAGACCGCGCCGCAATGCTATTGACCGCTCATGTTATACGTAGAAATCGCTATCGTGGTCGTCCTCATCTGTGTGAACGGCCTTCTGTCGATGTCCGAACTTGCCATCGTCTCGTCGCGACCGGCCCGCCTGAAAGCGATGATCGACCGAGGCATCAATGGCGCCGGCCGCGCGCTCGAGTTGGGTTCCAATCCCGGCAAGTTCCTGTCCTCGGTGCAGATCGGCATCACCCTGGTCGGCGTCCTCTCCGGCGCCTTTTCCGGCGCCACGCTCGGCGAACGGCTGGCGCAGTTCCTGGCCTCGACCGGCATCCGCGAGACCGTCGCCGATCCGCTCGGCGTCGGCATCGTCGTCGCCATCATCACCTATTTCTCGCTGATCGTCGGCGAACTGGTGCCCAAGCAGATCGCCTTGCGCGACCCAGAGCGGGTCGCCGCCAGGGTCGCTCCGGCAATGACCATCCTCGCCACCGTTTCGGCGCCGCTGGTCTTCCTGCTCGATTTCTCCGGCCGCACCATCCTGTGGCTGCTCGGCCAGCGCGGCGAAAGCGAGGAGAAGGTCACCGATGAGGAGATCAAGATGCTGGTCGCCGAGGCCGAGCATCACGGCACCATCGAATCCGACGAGCGGCGCATGATCGCAGGCGTCATGCGGCTTGGCGACCGCGCCGTGCGCGCGGTGATGACGCCGCGCACCGAAGTCGACTGGATCAATCTGCAATCCGACGAGGCGGCCATCCGCAAGCTGCTCATGGAAACCCAGCATTCGCGCCTGCCGGCAGGCGACGGCGGCGTCGACGTCATGGTCGGCGTCGTCCAGACGCGTGACGTGCTGGCCGCACTGCTTGCCGGCCGCGTGCTCGACCCGCGCAGGCATGTGCGCGCAGCCCCCATCG
>NZ_RZPH01001476.1:0-1014 GCF_004022825.1 Mesorhizobium sp. M7A.F.Ca.CA.004.04.2.1 | reverse complement strand
ATGACGATGTTGTCGGCAACGCTTAGCTCGGGGACCAGCGACAGTTCCTGGAAGATGCAGACGATGCCGGCCTTGTTGGCGGCACCCGGAGAAGCGAAGGTCGCCTCGCGCCCGTCCAGCGTCATGCGGCCCTCATCGGGCGCCACGACACCTGCCATGACCTTGATCAGCGTCGACTTGCCGGCGCCGTTTTCACCGAGAATGGCGTGGATGCTGCCGGCTTCGACGACAAGCTCGGCCTTCTCCAGCGCGCGTACACCGCCATAGCGCTTGGATATGCCTTCCATACGAAAGAGCGGAGCCGCACCGTCCATCGGCCCTCCCAGGGCGATTGTGGAATTGAGACAAGCGCCGCGGCTCAAGCCGCGGCGCCGGGTGACAGCCAGCGATGATTTACTGGTTTTCCTTGGTCTGACCCATGATTTCCTGGGCGCTGAAATTGATGCCGCAGGTCGGGAAGGAATTGCCGACGAAGAAATTGTCGGATTCCTTGGGGAAGTAATCCGTGCCTTCCTTCAAGTTCGGGTCTTCGGCGATCGCCAGCGGCAGCTTCACCTCTTGTGGTACCACCTCGCCTTCGAGTGCGGCGATCGCGGTCTTGATGGCGACGGCGACCTGAGCCGGACCCGAGCCGGCGGACGAGCACTTCAGCCCGTCGGCCGAATGCGCGGCGCAGAACTTGCGGAAGCCGTTCTCGGTCTCGCCGCCAAACGGCACGAACGGATGCTTGGCGTCGATCATCGCCTGCACGATGCCGGTATCGCCGCCCTGGCCGGTGATGCCGTCGAACGGACCGTTGGTGGCGATCGCATCGGCGGTCACTTTCTGTGCCACGCCGTCATCCCACTTGCCGGCGACTTCGGTGACGTCCCACTTCTTGCCGGACGCAGCGAAGACCTCGTGGATGCCGTTGTGGCGGTCGGTGTCGACGGAGGTGCCGGCGACGCCGCGCACTTCCAGGATCTTGCCGCCATTCGGTATCTTGGCGACCAGCCACTTGGCCCACAATTCGCC
>NZ_RZPH01001475.1:0-1016 GCF_004022825.1 Mesorhizobium sp. M7A.F.Ca.CA.004.04.2.1 | reverse complement strand
GCCAATGCCTGCGGCGCCTTCGCCGTGTCGCGTCTGCTCTGCGCGCCGGAATATCCGACCTTCGAAGAACTGCGGTTCTTCCTCAAACACGGCAGCGAGCATCTGGCGTTGCGCAAGGACGAGGCGATCAACCACATCCATTGGGCAACGACGCGCCGGCGCGACATTCCCTCGCTGATGGCGCTCGCGTGCGACCACCGCGTGCAGCTCGAGGATGTGGCGGCGAAGGCCGGCGCCGATCCGGCACGGATCGAAGAATTCAAGGTGCTGGCAGTCAAGGCGGCTGCGAAGGTCGCCGCCGGCCGCGACGGCTACGGCATGCTGATCGACGAGAAACACGGCCGCAAGGCAATGTTCGAATTCGCCAGGCATTCCTTCGCCTGGCTCGGGCGGCCGGTAGAGTTGCCGGGTTCGCGGCCGCTGCGCTTCGAATTCTCGCAGGACATCGGCTCGCAGCTTGTCGAATGGCCGGTCGACCATTGCATCAAATGCCTGTGTTTCTATCACCCCGACGATCCGGCGGCGCTGAAGGAAGAACAGCAGCAGAAGTTGCGCGCCCTGTTCGAAGGCGCGCGGAAGGTCGGCAGGGAACTTCTCATCGAGATCATTGCCGGCAAACATGGCAAGCTCGACGACACGACGATCCCGCGCGCGTTGGAGGAACTCTATGCGCTCGGCATCAAGCCGGACTGGTGGAAGCTCGAGCCGCAGGCGTCGAGCGGCGCCTGGGCGAAGATCGAGGCCGTCATCCTGAAGCACGACCCGTGGTGCCGCGGCGTCGTGCTGCTGGGCCTGGAAGCGCCGCAGGACGAGCTGGAAGCGGCGTTCGCCGCCACCGCCAAGGCGCCCATCGTCAAGGGCTTTGCCGTCGGCCGCACCATCTTCGTCCATGCGGCCGAACAATGGCTGGCCGGCAAGATGTCGGATAACGAGGCGATCGCCGACATGGCGCAGCGCTTCGAACAGTTGACGGATGCGTGGCTTGCCGAGCGCGGCCGCAAGGCGGCATAAGAAGG
>NZ_RZPH01001474.1:0-1016 GCF_004022825.1 Mesorhizobium sp. M7A.F.Ca.CA.004.04.2.1 | reverse complement strand
CCATCAACGGCCTGCTGCTGTCGCTCGGCAAGAACAGGATTTCCGGCGATCTGGCGCTGGACGAGAAGTTCGTGCCGGTCGGCACCATCGCGCTCGACCTGCCCGATATCGGCCCGCTGGCGGCACTTGCCCTGGAAAAGGCCGAAGGCGACGTGCGCGGCACGATCGCCTTTTCGAAGAACGGCACCGCACCGCAGGTCGCCATCAAGGCGGCGACCGCGTCGATTACGCGCGGCGACCTGCAGGCGAAAGCCGTCTCGATCGATGCGCTGGTCGCCAACTATCTGGCGGCGCCCGTGATCTCCGGAAAGATCCGCGCCGACACCGTCATTTCGGGCGGCACCGTGATCAGCGGCATCGATGTCGACTTAAAGCGCGACGGCGACTGGACCGGCTTCGCCGGCGGCGCAACCGTCAAGGGCATTCCGGCGCGGGCCGCCGGCCGGGTGAAAGTGGCCAACGGCACGACAACTATCGAGCTTGCCTCCGGCCAGGCGACCGTCCAGGGCATCAAGGCGGCCATTGCCCAGGCCTCGAGCGTCAGCATCGCCAATGGCACGACGACGCTGGATCGGCTGGTGCTCAACCTTGGCGGTGGCACGGCGACGGTGACCGGCAAGGTCGGCACGGCGCTCGACATCAATGCGACGCTGGCGCGGGTGCCGATGTCGCTCGCCAACAGTTTTTCGCCGGGCCGCGACGCCGCCGGCTCGATTTCGGGCACGGTCAAGGTGACGGGCGCGCCGGCAAATCCCGCCATTGCCTTCAATCTCGACGCAGCGGGCGTGCAGACCTCGCAGACCCGCGGTGCCGGTGTCGGTGCGGTGAGTGTTTCCTCGTCGGGCACCTTCGGCGCCAACAAGCTGACCTTCAATGCCAATGTCAGCGATGGAGCCGGCCTTGGCGTCAAGGGCGGCGGCAGCGTGACGACGGCCGGGACGCCGGCGCTGGTGCTCGACTTCAATGGCGTCGTGCCGTTCGGCCTGCTCAGCCAGAAGCTTGCCGCGCAGGGCCTG
>NZ_RZPH01001473.1:0-1016 GCF_004022825.1 Mesorhizobium sp. M7A.F.Ca.CA.004.04.2.1 | reverse complement strand
GTCCTCACTCGTGCCCGCTGCCCGAAACGGTGGCGGGTTCTTTTTACCCCGCAGGCGGCAGCTTCGGGTCGTACGCGCAGGAGCCTGGATGCAGATGCAGAATCGGATGGTGGGCGGCATCCTGAGCCTGTGCCTCGGCGTGCTGGTCTTTTCGCTGCAGGATCCGCTCGTCAAAGCCGTGTCGAGCGGCTATCCGGTGACCGAGGTGATGGCGATCCGCTCGATCGTCGCCCTGCCGATCCTGATCGTTCTGGTCCATGCCGATGTCGGCTTGCGGGCGATCCTGTCGAAGCGATTCCGCATGCTGACGGTGCGCGCCTTCATCCAGTTCACCTCCTATACGATGTACTACCTGGCCATCGCTGCTTTGCCGCTCGCCGATGCGGTGGCGCTTTATTTCATGGCGCCGCTGTTCATCATGGTCCTGGCCGGACCTTACCTTGGCGAGCGCGTCTCCTGGCAGACACTGGCAACCGTGCTGATCGGCTTGTTCGGCGTCCTCGTGATGCTGCGCCCCGGCGCAGGGCTGTTCGACTGGGCAGCGCTGCTGTCGCTGGGATCGGCGGCGCTCTATGGTTTTTCGCAGCTGATGGCCCGCAAGATCGGCGATACTGAATCGTCCACCGTCATGGCCTTCTATCAGAACGGCGCCTATCTGGTCGGCGCCGCCGTGGTTGCCGGGGCGTTTCACCTGGCCGGCATTACACACGCCGTTCACCCAAGCCTGGAATTCCTGGTACGGCCATGGCTTTGGCCGACGCTGCCGGATTTTCTCAAGATGGCGGCCTGCGGTTTCGTCGCCTCCGCCGGCATGATCCTGCTGTCGCAGGCCTACCGGATGGCGCCGGCCAACCGCGTTGCCACCTTCGAATACACCGGCATCCTGTGGTCGCCGCTGTGGGGTTTCCTGTTCTTCGCCGAGGTGCCGCGGTCGACGACGGTGATCGGCGCTGCCTTGATTATCGGCGCCGGTCTGCTGGCGCTCAACACCGAACGGCGCAAGAATGTTCCACCTG
>NZ_RZPH01001472.1:0-1017 GCF_004022825.1 Mesorhizobium sp. M7A.F.Ca.CA.004.04.2.1 | reverse complement strand
GAAAAGCCCTGGAGACGGTCGAAACAGACATGCCGAGGTCGCGCGCCAGATCCTTCACGGTCAGGCGGGGTTTGCTGTTCTTGTTGCGGGCGATGACCGACATGAAAACTCCGTTGCGCTGCCTTAGGCCTCGTTGCGACCTCCGTAGCGGCGGACCCGGATGTTGGCCTGCTCGGCATGTCCGTAGAAACCCTCCAGGGCACACAGGCGCGAACAGTACTCGCCGATCATGGCGCTCGCTTCGTCGGTCAGGACGCGCTGATAGGTGCAGGTCTTGATGAACTTGCCAACCCACAAACCGCCAGTGTAGCGGGCCGCCTTCTTGGTCGGCAGCGTATGGTTGGTGCCGATGACCTTGTCGCCATAGGCGACATTCGTGCGCGGCCCCAAAAACAGCGCGCCGTAGTTGCGCATGTTGCCGAGGAAGTAGTCGGGATCGCGCGTCATCACCTGCACGTGCTCGGAGGCGATACGGTCGGCTTCCACAACCATTTCCTCGTAGGAATCGCATACGATCACCTCGCCGTAGTCAGCCCACGCCTTGGCGGCGATCTCGGCCGTCGGCAGGATTTTCAGCTGCCGCTCGATCTCCGCCATGGTGTCGCGCGCCAGCTTCGGCGAATTGGTCAGAAGCACCGCCGGGCTTGTCGGGCCATGTTCGGCCTGGCCGAGCAGGTCGGTCGCGCAGATCTCGCCGTCGACGCTGTCGTCGGCGATCACCAGCGTTTCGGTCGGACCGGCGAACAGATCGATCCCGATGCGCCCGTAGAGCTGGCGCTTGGCCTCGGCGACGAAGGCGTTGCCCGGACCGACAAGCATGTCGACGCGCCCGATGGTCTCGGTTCCGAGCGCCATGGCGCCAACGGCCTGGATGCCGCCCAAAACGTAGATCTCGTCGGCGCCACCCATGTGCATGGCGGCGACGATGGCCGGATGCGGCCCGCCTTGGAACGGCGGCGCGCAGGCGATGATCTTCTTCACGCCGGCGACCCTTGCCGTCACCACTCTCATGTGCGC
>NZ_RZPH01001471.1:0-1017 GCF_004022825.1 Mesorhizobium sp. M7A.F.Ca.CA.004.04.2.1 | reverse complement strand
GGGCGGACACCGGGCGTGTGGAGATGGCAAGGCCGAGGCCGGCCCCGCCATGTGTGCGTGTCGACGTGCCGTCGGCCTGCTCGAATTCCTCGAAAATGCGCTCCAGGTCGGCGTCACGCAGGCCCGGACCGGTATCGGCGATGGTGAAGCATATGCGGTCGCTGGTTTCGGTGCGTGCGCGTGCTATGCTCACCAGCACGCCGCCGCTGTCGGTGAACTTGATGGCGTTGCCGATGAGGTTGAGAAGCACCTGCCTGACCTTGCCCGGATCGGCGGTGATCAATTGCGGCACGTCGGGTTCGACATGGCAACCCAGTCCGATATCCTTGGCGAAGGCGCGCGCCGCCAGCAATTCGATGATGTTGTCGGCGATCTCGCGCACCGACATCGGCTGCGGCTCGGGGTCGAAGCGCCCGGCTTCGATCTTGGAATAGTCGAGAAGATCCTCGATCAGGGCAAGCAATGCGCTGGCCGAGGTCGAGACGGCGCCGACATAGGTCTGCTGCTCCGGCGACAGGCTGGTGTCGGCGAGCAACCTGGCCATGCCCATGATGCCGTTCATCGGGGTGCGGATTTCATGGCTGACGGTAGCGAGGAAGCGCGATTTGGCCTGGCTGGCATATTCGGCCCGTTCGCGTGCGGTGATCAGCGACGATTCGGCGCGTTTGCGGGCGGTGATGTCGCGGGCGATGGCGCGGTGTGAAACGGCGCCGCTGTCCTTGTCGCGCACCGACAGTTCGATCCAAGAGAACCAGCGCTGCCCGCTCGGCGTGCTGATGGAGACATCGGTGGAACTCAGGCACTCATGGTCGGAAAAGGCGGCATCGGGAACCATGCCGACCTCGATGCCCAGTTCCGCCAGGGTCTTGCCGGCGAGGTCGCGCTGGTCGATCTCGACGAGATCGGCGAAGACCTTGTTGGCATAGACGATGTAGCCGTCGCGGTCGCGATGGATGACGAGATCGCCAAGCGCGTCGATCAGGCCGCGAAAGCGCTCGTCGCTCTCCTGCATCTCCC
>NZ_RZPH01000146.1:0-8775 GCF_004022825.1 Mesorhizobium sp. M7A.F.Ca.CA.004.04.2.1 | reverse complement strand
GTTCGCGCAACTGCCGCAGCGTCCTCAGCACCGCCTCGCTTTCGTCCATTAGCACGGTTTCGGTGATTTCCAGCTCCAACCGATCGGCTGGCACGCCGGAGAAAGCCAGCGCCGAGATGACGCTGCGGGCGAAGCTGCCGCTTTTAAGTTGCACGGCCGAGACATTGACCGCGACGCGCAGGCCGGCGGGCCAGTCGGCCGCCGCCGTGCAGGCTTTCCTCAGCGCCCATTCGCCAAGCGGCACGATCAATCCAGTGTCTTCGGCGACCGGAATGAAGCTGTCCGGCGCCACCGTGCCGCGTGTCGGCGAATGCCAGCGCATCAAGGCTTCGGCGCCGACGATCTCCCCGGATGCGATGTTCATGATGGGCTGGAAGTCGAGGTCGAATTCCTGGCGCGGCAGCGCGGTCTCGAGGTCGATCTCCAGCGCACGCCGTGCCTGTACCATAGCGTCCATTCCGGGTTCGAAGAACCGATACTGATTGCGCCCTTCACTCTTCGCCCGGTAAAGCGCCGTATCGGCGTTTCTCAGCAGCGCGTCGGCATCTCCACCGTCGTCGGGGAAAACCGCGATGCCCAGGCTGATGCCGACATGCATCTCGCGGCTCTTGTCGCGGAACGGTTTTCCGATTGTCTCGACGATGCGCTTCGCGAGTTTTTCTGCATTGGCAATGCCCTTGAAGTTGAACTGGATGATGACGAATTCGTCGCCGCCGAAACGGGCGACGACGTCGGTTTCGTTGTGCAGGCAGCGCTGCAGCCTCTCGGCCACGCTCTTCAACAGCCAGTCCCCGGCCGGATGTCCCCAGGTGTCGTTGACCGCCTTGAAGCGATCGAGATCGAGCGAAAAGATTGCCAGCGGCGTGACCGCCGTGGCTTCCAGCGCAAGGTCGAGCCGTTCGCGAAACATCGAGCGGTTGGGCAATCCCGTCAGCGTATCGTGATGCGCAAGATGGGTCATGCGCTCTTCGGTGCGGCGACGTTCTGTGACGTCGTCGAAGGTCACTACCCAGCCGCCGCCGTTCATCGGCCGGCGTGTGACCAGAACCGTCCTGCCGTCGGCAAGATGCCGGTAGGCCGAATGCATTTTTGCCGCCGTCAGGCAGGCTTCGGTCTTGGCGACTTCGCTGTCGACGTCGATCTCCGTATAGATGCCGAGTTCCAGCAATCTTTCGAGCGCCTCGCGGTGCGTCGTTCCAAGCGGGAAGTCTGCCGCGGTGACATTGTAGAGTTCAAGAAAACGCCGGTTGCGCACGATCATCTTGCCGTCGGCGCCGTACATCAGCAGGCCTTGCGACATGTTGGCAAGCGCTGCGTCGAAGCGGCGGTGCTGCTCCTTGAGATCCTCTTGCGCGCGGCGCTGCTCGGTGATGTCCTCGTAGATCGAGACCCAGCCGCCCAGAGCCAGAGGGCGGTGCGAGATGCTGACGATGCGGCCG
Organism: Mesorhizobium sp. M7A.F.Ca.CA.004.04.2.1; assembly: GCF_004022825.1. Lineage (NCBI taxonomy): Bacteria > Pseudomonadati > Pseudomonadota > Alphaproteobacteria > Hyphomicrobiales > Phyllobacteriaceae > Mesorhizobium > Mesorhizobium sp. M7A.F.Ca.CA.004.04.2.1. Next base: position 7,336 of record NZ_RZPH01000146.1, on the reverse strand, counting down.
TCCGACAGTGTTTCTTCATAGGTCGAGGGCTTTGCCTGATCGATATAGGGCTTGCGGATGGCGTAGAGTTCGTCGGCGGTTTGCGAGGCGATGCCGATATCGACGCTGTGGCGCAGAATGTCGAGGAACCGGATGCCGGGCCTTATGACGCTGGCTTCGAGGCAAAAGATGTTCAGGTAGTTGCCGTTGCAGATGATCATCCGCTCGTCGGCGTCGAACATGCACAGGCCGTGCGACATGTTCTCGACCGCAGCCGAAAAGCGTTGGTTCTGCTCGCGCAGTTCGTCTTCCATGTGGCGGGAGCGGTCCATGCCTTCGGCCTCCCGTTTCGGGATGGTCGAACCATCCTTGGCATCAGCGACGGGCATGAGCGCGCCTGCGGACCGTGATCGAACGCGCTATTGTGGCCGCCGCCGGTTAATTTAGCGTTTTAATGCATGTCGCCCAAAAGTGACCTCGGTTTTGGGGAAAACGACATGCATAAAACAAGACCTAAAGCGCGGCGCATGAATCCGTTTCAGCGCGACGCGCTTTAGCCGATTGCGGTTGCCGAAACCTGGTGCCGCGACGTCTCGATCGCGGAAAACCGCTTCAGGAACGCATTTTGCGCCCAGGTCACCGAGCGTGGCGTGAAATCGAAGCGGTCGGCATTGAAGCCGCGCGGACGGCCGAAGAACTCGGTCGCCTCGGCGGTCGAAAAGCCGGCGAGCAGCGTTGCCTCGAAATAGGCGGCGATCTGGTCGGCGCGCTTGATCTCCTTGCGCAGCGCAGCACTTGGCTCCTGCGGCAGCGAGAAGCGCAGATGGATGGCGCGCTGCAGCCGCAACTCACAATCCTTGTAGCTGCCGCCCATCACCGATTTGAACGGTGAGATCATGTCGCCGATGACATATTCGGGGGCGTCGTGCAGAAGAGCCGCCAGCCGGGCGTCGGCCGAAGCCTCGGGTACCAGGTCGCGGAACAGCGCTTCGACCAGCAGCGAGTGCTGGGCAACCGAAAAAGCATGCTCGCCGCTGGTCTGGCCGTTCCAGCGGGCAACGCGGGCGAGCCCATGCGCAATGTCTGAAATCTCGATGTCGAGCGGAGAGGGATCGAGCAGGTCGAGCCGGCGGCCCGACAACATGCGCTGCCAGGCGCGTGCCGGCGCGCCGACGCGGTCGGCCGCCATCAGGCCTCCTCCGCGCTGACGGCTTCCTGCGGGAAGGCGAATTTTGCCCAGCCGGGAATGGCTAGTGTAACCGGAACGTCCGCCGCCATGATCGGCAGGTCGGCGTCGAGCGCCGCCTTGATCCGATCGATGCGCGCAATCGCCAGACCGATCGTGCCGGCGGTCGAGCCAAGCATGCCAACCGGCCTGCCTTCGACGGTCAGTTCGATGCCGGGCGCGGGCAGGGACCCGTCAGCCGACACAATCAGCACGCGCCGCCTGGCGGTGCCGCGATGCTGCATGCGCGAGACGACCTCCTGGCCGACATAGCAGCCCTTCTTGAAGCCGACGCCACCGGTTTCGTCCAGCAGCACGTCGTGGGGGAAGGCGTCTCCGAGTTGGTAGTCGCTGCCGCTTTCGGCAATGCCGCCGGCAATGCGGAAGGCTTGCCACGCGGCGACATCGCTGCGCTTATCTGTTTCGCCATAGGAACGCGTGACGGCACCCTTCGGAAAGCGTGTGTCGGCGGCCGCCGATGAATCGGATTGCGAGGGTGTTGATTCATGTCCCCATGCGACGATGACAAATGCCTGATCGGATTTGGCAATCTCGACCTTGGCGCGCAGTTTGTAGAGCGTCAGCCGGCGTATGAAATCGTCCGATATGTCGGCGCGGCATTCGAGCCAAAATGCATTCTCGCCGGTGCGGGAGATCAGGAAATCGAACAGGATCTTGCCTTGCGGCGTCAGCAGCGCACCGGGCTTGGCTTCGCCGGGAGCCAGGATGTCGAGATCGGTGGTCAGGATGTTCTGCAAAAAATGCTCGGCATCCGGACCTGATACGGAAACGAGGGCGCGGTCTTTGAGCTGGGCAAAGGGCATGGGTGGAAAAGCAACCTGATCTTGCAAAACGGTCGGCCTTTACGTAAGCCGCTGGCACTCCCCCCGCAAGAGAGCATGGCCATGATCTACGACCTCATCCTGACAGGCGGCACCGTGGTCAACCACGACGGCGAAGGGGCTCGCGACATCGGCGTGAAGGGCGGGCGCATCGCCGCCATCGGCGATCTCCGCCAGGCCTCGGCGGGCGAGACGATCGACTGCCGCGGCCTGCATATCCTGCCGGGCGTCATCGACAGTCAGGTGCACTTTCGTGAGCCGGGATTGGAGCACAAGGAAGATTTGGAAACGGGTTCGCGCGCAGCCGTGCTTGGCGGCGTCACCGCCGTGTTCGAGATGCCCAACACCAATCCGCTGACCACCAGCGAGGCAGCGCTTGCCGACAAGGTTCGGCGCGGCACGGATCGCATGCATTGCGATTTTGCCTTCTGGGTCGGCGGCACCCGCGAAAACGCCGGGGATGTCGGCGAGCTTGAGCGGTTGCCGGGCGCGGCCGGGATCAAGGTATTCATGGGTTCGTCCACCGGCGACCTGCTGGTCGAGGACGACGAAGGTGTCGCCTCGATCCTGAGAAACACGCGCCGCCGTGCCGCCTTTCATTCGGAAGACGAATTCCGGCTGCGCGAGCGTCTTGGCGAGCGCATCGAGGGCGATCCGGCATCGCACCCTGTCTGGCGCGATGAAATCGCCGCCTTGCGCTGCACCGAACGGCTTGTGCGCATCGCTAGGCAAGCGCGTGCCCGCATCCATGTCCTGCACATCTCGACGGCCGAGGAGATCTTGTTCCTCGAACAGCACAAGGATGTCGCGACCTGCGAGGCAACGCCGCATCATTTGACGCTGAGCGCCGACGACTATGGACGGCTTGGCACGCTGATCCAGATGAACCCGCCGGTGCGCCCCGCCCGCCATCGCGACGGCGTCTGGCACGGCATTGCGCAAGGCATTGTCGACGTGCTCGGCTCCGACCATGCGCCGCACACGCTGGCCGAGAAGGCCAAGCCGTATCCGGCCTCTCCGTCGGGAATGACCGGCGTGCAGACGCTGGTGCCGATCATGCTCGACCACGTCAATGCCGGCCGGCTAACCTTGCAGCGCTTCGTCGACCTGTCCAGTCATGGCCCGCAGCGGATCTTCGGCATGGCCAGGAAAGGCCGCATCGCCGCCGGCTATGACGCCGACTTCACCATCGTCGACATGATGCGGCGCGAGATGATCACCAATGCGCAGGCCGGCTCGAAAGCCGGCTGGACGCCTTATGATGGCAGGGAAGTGACGGGTTGGCCGGTCGGCACCGTCATTCGAGGCCGACGTGTCATGTGGGAGGGGGAAATCGTCACGCCAGGCCAGGGCAAAGCGGTGGAGTTTTCCGAGGCATTGCCCGTCTAGGCTCCCGGATCTCTGCAAGGGCAGAGGCAGAAAGCTCAATCCCCGGCGACGAAGAACGACCACTGTCCGGCAGGCGTGATGCCGACACGGTAGAAAATATAAGCGCCGAACTGCTTCATGTCGTTGAAATCGCCAGCGGTGACGATCTTGAACAGCTCGACCCGCTGCTTGGCGTCCAGCTTGTCCAGCGGCAGGGCGAAGAAATACGGCCACACATAGAGTTCTTGTGGCGTGCCGGCATCGAGGTGGACGTAGCCGGCATTAAGCACCTCCTCCAGGATGGCCAGAATCTCCTGACCGTCTGGGTCGCCGGAGAGGCCCTTGAGGAAGGCGATGGCGTCACCGTCTATGTCGGTCAGCGATATCTGTGTCATGCTCTCGCCCGTGCCGATCAACGGCCGCAGCTTTTCGATATCGCCGCCCTTGCAGGCTTCGACGATCAGATCGTGCATGCGCCGCACCGGTTCCGGCAGCTTGCCGAGATCGTAGACGACCTCGGGCACCGGCGTTTCCGGATCGACGCGCGGTCTGGTCACGCCGCCATCCGCCGGACTGTTCGGCTCGGCTTCGGCAGGAGCAGTCGGCTGGCTGGCCGGCGGCGGTGTTCCAACCGGGTTGGGCATCGGCACGGCGCTTCCGGGGGGCGACATGTCGTCGTCGGCCGGCGGCGTGACTGTCGGGGGGAGCTCTTCGCGCTTGATTTCGCTCAGTGCATACACGGGGCTGCTCGCGAGACACACAAGCAGGGGAATCGCGGCACAGCAAGCGGCGAAGGAGATGCGAAGGACCAAGCCACACGGCTTGCCTGACATCGAAAAACTCACTGCCCGTTTCTCCCTGCTTCCGGGCATGACGCCCGAGCGGCATGTTGCCGTCAAAGAACCGGACGTCGGTTCAGTGCCGCAGCCGTTCAGGTTCGAAGGCGCCAGCAATCACCTTTTCACGCATACGGTCGAGCAGGGCAAGGGCCGAGGTCTCGCCATTGGCACGCAACATCTCGCCGAAGGCTGTTTCGAGCGCTGCTTCGGCAATGATCTCGGGCTCTATCCCGGCGGAGAGACCTTCCGCCCAGGCCTCGCTGTGGCTTTCCACGGCGGTCAGGCGTTTTTCTTCCCTGACCAGCGCGTCGATGTCGTTGACACCATGTTCCATAAGCGAATGTCCACCCTTTCAAGCTGCGATCCGTCGATGTAGATCAGGCCTGATCTGTTCATTTCACACGCAGGGACAATTAAGTATTTGTAAATACGACATTTTTTTGATCGTCTTTTACAAAGCCCAATTGCCTTGTGCGAAGCTGCGTTCAGTCCGAGTCAAACTTAGCCGATTGGGGCGGCCTGCGGGGCGAAAACCTTCAGTTTGAGTTAATTCCGCTTTCGCGCTGTAAGGTTTCGTTAATACTGTTGCAGAAGTGCAACATGAGGATTGCACCAAGAAATCGCCTGGCACAAGCCGATATATCGGCTTGTGCCCGGCAATGATCCGGATAGTTGTTGATGAGCGAGTGCCTAGTTGCCGTAACGAGAGGCGATATCGCGAGACAGCGTCTCGCCTTCCTTCATGTAGCGGCTGATGGCTTCGGTCGCCGAGGACGTACACCTCGTATAGGTGCCGCCGAAGGAGCGGTAGCCGCGATTGAAGCTGGCAATGAAGCGGGCGCGCCGCTCGGCGTCCGGATTTTCCGAATCGAGCAGTTTTGTCATTTCGACACGCCACTGGTCGCCTTTCTCGCCGCACAGATTGCGCAGGAAATGCAGCGAGCCCAGAACCTCCGCCAGCCGCATCAACCCAGGCTCGAACGGCGATTCGGCGCTGAGCGCGGGCCGTATCGAAACGGTCGCGACGACCGCAAGACACGCGGCGAGGAGCATGGACGGACGGTTCATAAGCCTTCTCTACCCAACGGCGTGGCTCTGCCAAACAGGATAAGTCTTTGTGGCGAAACAATTTGTCGCCTGCAAGGCTGTTTTCAGGGCTTCGGCCCGTCGTCTCCGCGGGGGTCCAACAACTCCTCGGCCACGGCGAACACCGAGCCGGCGAGCGGCAATGCCGCCATCTCGCTGAGTGTATAGAAGGCCGCCGTCTCTGCGTCGTCGCTGGCTACCGCCTCGCCGCCGGCATAGGCCGCGCCGAAGACCGTGAGGAGGTAATCGACCGGGTGGCTGTCATCCCTGCCGTCAATGTGGCTTTCCCGTAGCGGGCGATAATTTGTGGCGCGCAAACCGGTTTCTTCCAGAAGTTCGCGCTCTGCCGCTGCCTCCAGCGTCTCGCCGGGTTCGACCTTGCCGCCCGGAAAGGCATAGAGCCCTTGCGAGGGTTGCCGGGCTCGCTTGACCAGAAGCAGGGTGTCTGCACGCACGACGGCGACCGAGACTGCCGGAAGTGTCTTGCGCGCTTCGTTCATGGGTTCCCGATCAGGCGTGTAGGCAGGTCTGTTGTGGACCGCCCAGCATGGGCAAGCTTTAGCGGTTGCGCAATGCCGGTTGCACCGGCACTTTCAGGAACCGAACCTTTCAAAGGGCGCCAATCGACCATGTGCGGACGTTTTGCCTTGACCGCGACGCCGGACCAGACTGCCGCCTTGCTGGGCTTGGCGGAACTGGAGGATTTCCCGGCGCGCTACAACATCGCACCAACCCAGCCGATCCTGATGGCGGTCGCCGGCCCCCCGCGGGCGCCGGGCTCCAATTTGCCCGACCGGCAGCCAATGCTGGTGCGCTGGGGGCTGATCCCGACCTGGGTCAAGGATACCAGGGAGTTTCCGCTGCTGTTCAACGCGCGCTCCGAAGGGGCTACCGAAAAGGCGTCGTTCAAGGCCGCCATGCGCCATCGCCGCGCCTTGGTGCCGGCTTCCGGCTTTTATGAATGGCGGCAAACCGGCGGCAAGAAAGGCCAGCCTTACTGGATCCGGCCCAGGCATGGCGGGTTGGTCGCCTTTGCCGGCCTGGTCGAGACCTATGCCGAGCCGGGCGGTTCGGAAATGGATACCGGCGCCATTCTGACCATCAACGCCAATGCCGATATCGCGCATATCCACGACCGCATGCCTGTGGTGATCGACCCCAGGGATTTCGCCCGTTGGCTGGATTGCCGCACGCTCGAACCGCGTGATGTCGCCGATCTGTTGCGGCCGGCTCAACTCGATTTCTTCGAGGCCATTCCCGTCTCCGACCTGGTCAACAAGGTCGCCAACACCGGACCGGAGATTCAGGAGCGGGGCGAGATCGGGCCGGAGCCCGAAAAGGTCAAGCGCCAGAAGCCCGGCGCGGACGACAATCAGATGACGTTGTTCTAGCTGAACCTGTTCTTCAGCGACGTATGTCTGCGCCATTTGCCAGGCGCCCTTGGCGCCGGGCCGCACACCACTTCAGGCGGCGCGGGGCGACACGATCTTCTGTACCGGCTTTTTCTTCTTCGCGGTGTGAAGGAGGGCGGCGACGATCGCGGCCGGGCCGATCGCGCGGTAGTGGTTGGCCAGTGCCGGCTGCTTGGCTCGGTTGGCTTCCTGCTTGGTTCGGGGCATGTCTCTCTTCCCAGGTAACATTTTCGTGTCTGCGTTTGATGGCCGATTCTGACCAAATCGTGACGCCTGCTGATCTAGCCGGCGAATGTTTCATGACTGTGCCGACATGTTTAATAAAATGTTTCAGTGCATCATTACCTGTGATCCAGCGACGTTTTTGCCGAAACTTGCGACTTGACGGCAACACATGCCAAGGCGATAAAGCCGCCCATGAAAACGTCTTTCGCCATTTGTGGCATTTGCATTATTGGCTAGCCTCGCGCTGGTCCGGACGTTTTCGCCTCATCTTTCCCCAGATTGGACAAACGCCCCGGCCAGCAGGCTGGAGCCTGATTTGCGTTTCGCGCAGGGCTGGCTTCGTCAAATTGAGTTCTGAAC
>NZ_RZPH01001470.1:0-1022 GCF_004022825.1 Mesorhizobium sp. M7A.F.Ca.CA.004.04.2.1 | reverse complement strand
GTGAAGAAGATCCGCACCGCCCTCTCCGTCCTAGACCAGCATGCCCATCGGGTTCTCGATCAGCCGCTTGAAGGCGACCAGCAGTTCAGCCCCCAGCGCGCCGTCGACGGCGCGGTGGTCGGTCGACAGCGTCACCGACATCACGGTGGCGATCTTGATCTCGCCGTTCTTGACCACCGCCCGCTCCTCGCCGGCGCCGACCGCCAGGATGGTCGCATGCGGCGGGTTGATGACCGCGGCAAAATCCTTGATGCCGAACATGCCGAGGTTGGACACCGCAGTGGTGCCGCCCTGATACTCTTCCGGCTTCAGCTTGCGGCTGCGCGCACGGCTGGCCAGGTCCTTCATCTCGTTGGAGATGGCGGACAGCGTCTTTTCGTCGGCCTTGCGGATAATCGGTGTGATCAGCCCGCCCGGGATCGACACGGCAACGCCGACATCGGCATGCTTGTGCTTCACCATGGCGCTTTCGGTCCATGAGGCATTGGCATCCGGCACCGCCTTCAGTGCCATGGCCATCGCTTTGATGACCATGTCGTTGACCGACAGCTTGTAGGCTGGAGCGTCGCCCTTATCGGTCTTCTTCACCGGGGCTGCCGCATTGATCTGCGTGCGCAGCGCCAGCAGCGCATCGAGTTCGCAATCGAGCGTCAGGTAGAAATGCGGGATGGTGGTCTTGGCTTCGACCAGGCGCCGCGCGATGGTCTTGCGCATATTGTCATGCGGGACGAGGTCGTAGGAGCCCTGTTCGAACAGTTTCAGGATCTGATCATCCGACATCGCCTTCACCGCAGGCGCAGGAGCGCCAGCAGGAGCCTTGGCGGCAGGCGCCGCCTGGGCACCTCCACCGGCAATCGCCGCGTCGACATCCGCCTTCACCACCCGGCCATGTGGGCCGGTGCCAGTCACGGCAGACACATCGACACCGGCCTCCTTCGCGATGCGGCGCGCAAGCGGCGACGCGAAGGTGCGCTCGCCGGCCGCATGGCCGTTGGCAACCGGAGCCGCATCTGCCTTGGATG
>NZ_RZPH01001469.1:0-1023 GCF_004022825.1 Mesorhizobium sp. M7A.F.Ca.CA.004.04.2.1 | reverse complement strand
GCATCATCGCCCAGCTCGCCGTCTCGACCTTCGAAAATGTGCCGGATCTGTGGTTGCGGGAATTTCCGGTGCCGGCGGTGGACGCGCATAAATACAAGCGCGGCCATGTCGGCGTCTTTTCCGGCGGTCCCAGTGCTACCGGCGCGGCGCGGCTGTCGGCGATGGCCGCCGCCAGAAGCGGGGCAGGGGCGGTCACCGTGCTGTCGCCTGGCAATGCCATGCAGGTGAACGCGACACACCTCACCTCGATCATGCTGCGAGAGGCGGGGTCATTCGAGGAGGTGCAGGAATTTCTGACGGCGCGCCATCCCGAGGCGCTGGTGTTTGGGCCGGGGCTCGGGCCAAAGCCCAAGGTCGGCGATTTCGCCCTGCAACTGATCAAGACCTTGGCGGAGGGGGCACGCGCATCGCAAACTGCAAACCATGGAGGAGCGATCGTGCTTGATGCCGATGCCATTACCTCTCTGGCCCATCAGCCGCAGGCGCTGTTCGAAGCCGCTCGTCAGCCAAACGCTCCAGTGTTGGTGATCACGCCGCATGAGGGTGAATTCGGCCGCTTGTTCCCAGATATCGCCGGGGACAAAACCATGTCGAAATTGGACAAGGCGCGAGCGGCTGCCGCGCGGGCCAACGCAACGATCGTCTACAAGGGCGCCGACACGGTGATAGCCGCGCCTGTTGGCAAGGCAGCCATCAACTCCAACGGCGCTCCGTGGCTGGCCACGGCCGGGTCAGGCGACGTGCTGTCGGGCATCATCGCCGGTCTGCTCGCACAAGGCATGCCGCCCTTCGAGGGCACCTGCGCGGCGGTGTGGCTACACGCCGAAACCGGCAGCCGGTTCGGACCCGGCCTGATCGCCGAGGATCTGCCGCTGGCGCTGCTGCCGGTGTTGCGTGAACTCTTCGACGCGCGCACGGCTGTTCTATGAACCGCGCCCTGGCTCCGCTGCTTGCCACCCTCATCGCTGTCTTCATGGCGTCGACGGCGCGCGCCGTCGACGCCATGAAGACAGCGATGAGGGT
>NZ_RZPH01001468.1:0-1025 GCF_004022825.1 Mesorhizobium sp. M7A.F.Ca.CA.004.04.2.1 | reverse complement strand
ACTTCTTCTCGTTTTCGAGGTCGAGGCCATAGCCGGACTTGATCTCGACGGTGGTCACGCCTTCGGCGATCAGCGCATCGAGGCGCGGCAGCGATTGAGTGACCAGTTCATCTTCGCTGGCGGCGCGCAAGGATTTGACCGACGAAACAATGCCGCCGCCGGCCCGGGCGACCTCTTCATAGGTGGCGCCGGCCAGCCGCATCTCGAATTCGTTCGCGCGGTTGCCGGCATGGACCAGATGGGTGTGGCAGTCGATCAGGCCAGGCGTGATCCAGCGGCCCTCGCAATCGACCGTCTCGGCGCCCTGGGCAAGTGTTGGGGGCAGCTCCGACTCGAGGCCGGCATAGACAATGCGGCCGTCACGCGCAGCGACCGCGCCATGTTCGACGACGCCAAGTCCGGCAGACCCGTCGACCATTGTCGCTAGCCGCGCATTGCGCCACAGACGAAGATCCCCTGCCCGGCTTTTGCTCTGTCCAGCCATCATCTTTTCCGTTTCAATCGATGACGATTATGTATATACATATTGAAACGCACTGCAAGTGCCATCATCGCATGAGAGACAGAGGACCGGAGAGAAAAGTGGCAGCGATCTTTGCGGAACAGGCGCTCCTTCCCGATGGTTGGCGCGATAATGTGCGGCTCACCTTCGCCGAGGGACGCATCACGACCGTCGAACCTGGAGCTACCGCGCTAGCCGGCGACGAACGCCACGCGATCCTGTTGCCCGGCATGCCCAACCTTCACAGCCACGCCTTCCAGCGCGGCATGGCCGGCCTTGCCGAACTTCGCGGCCCCTCCGCCGACAGTTTCTGGAGCTGGCGCGAGGTGATGTACCGTTTCGCCCTGTCGATGACACCCGATCAGGTCGAGGCGGTTGCCGCACAACTCTATTTCGAGATGCTGGAGGCCGGTTTTTCCCGCGTCGGCGAATTTCACTATCTGCATCACGACCGCGATGGAAAATCCTACGCCAATCTTGCCGAGATGGCCGGGCGCATCGCGGCGGCGGCCGGCGAAACCGG
>NZ_RZPH01001467.1:0-1027 GCF_004022825.1 Mesorhizobium sp. M7A.F.Ca.CA.004.04.2.1 | reverse complement strand
GGCGCGCAGCGCCATCTGGCCGGCGGTGATCTTCTTCGGCAGCTTCGGCGGGTTGGCATTCAGCAGGTCGAGTGCCGCCGTGATCTTCGCCCACTGGCGATCGAGCCAAGGCTGATAGACCATCTCCTCGGGCCGCGTGCGCCGTTCATAGACCATCGACAGCGCGCAGTCGCAAATGCCGTCGGCCAATGCCTCCAGCACTTCAGCCTCGAGCCGCTTGTCGGGATTGCGTGGAAAAAGCGCGCTCTTCGACAAACGGTTGAGATGCTGGGTGATGGCGCGACTGTCGTGGATGGAGCGGCCGTCGTCGAGCACCAGAACCGGGATCTTGCCGAGCGGGTTGGCGCCGATCAGTTCGGTCGGTTTGTCGTCCGTTTTGACCGCCACCGTTTCGATGTCGATGCCGGCATAGGCGGCTGCCATGCGCACTTTGGAACTGTAGGGAGAGGAGGACGCATAGAGCAGTCTGGGCATGATCGGTTTCCTGTTTTGCAGGCCGGCAGTGTTGACCGATCAAGCGCGATCGAGCAATGGCCAGAAGCGGAAAACCCGGCCGCCAGCGAGCGGACTCATCGGCCGGGGCCGTTTGGCGAGCGCTCCATGAAGACGGTGCTTGATCACATAGTCGCCGAGTTGCCAGAATCGCAGGGATCACTCAGCCGACAGCCAAGACCGAAGGGCCTCGCGCCGATATTTCATCAAGCGCATGAATGGCACAAAAAGCCCCACCGGACTCCGCCCTATGGCGAAGTCCTGGGAGCTGCGAAAAGATATCCTCCGTCCGCCTCTGTTCTCGCCTTCCGACTGCCAAACAACGAACGGGGCGCCTGTCGGGCACCCGCCCTTGACTGTTTCGGCACCGCCCCCGGCGAGGGAAGACGCGACTACTTCTTGCCGGCCTTCGCGGGTGCTGCCTTCGGCTTGGCCGCAGGTGCCGCTTTCTTCACCGGTGCTGAAGATTTCGCTGCCGCAGCCTTCTTTGCCGGAGCAGCTTTCGCAGCCGGCTTCTTGGCCGGTGCAGCCTTGG
>NZ_RZPH01001466.1:0-1028 GCF_004022825.1 Mesorhizobium sp. M7A.F.Ca.CA.004.04.2.1 | reverse complement strand
CGTCGGCGCTGCAAGCTCCTCTCCCCTCGGGGAGAGGTCGGATTGCCCCGAACTGTTCTTTGCAATTCGGTCTTGGGAATCCGGGTGAGGGGGAACCTTCGCTGCGTGACCCTAAAGCGCCTTCGCAATCCTCGCCGCCAGCCGCGCATTATTCTCGACCAGCGCGATGTTCGTCTTCAGGCTCCTGCCGCCAGTCAGTTCGAGAATCTTTCCCAGCAGGAACGGCGTCACCGCCTTGCCGGTCACGTTGAGCGCCTCGGCGGCCTTCTGCGCGGCCTCGATATAGCCGGCCATCTCCTCAGCCGGGATTTCGTGGTTTTCCGGCACCGGATTGGCAATCAGCATGCCACCGGCGAGCCCCAGCGCTGCCCTCGTCTGGTAGAAATGCGCGATCTCTTCCGGCTCGTGCAAGGTCAGCGGCGCGCGGAACGGCGAATGCCTGGACCAGAAGGCCGGCATCGTCTCGCAGCCAAGGCCGACCACCGGCACGCCGCGCGTCTCCAGCACTTCCAGCGTCTTTTCGATGTCGAGAATGGCCTTGGCGCCGGCCGAGACGACGATGACCGGCGTGCGCGCCAGCTCGTCGAGATCGGCGGAAATGTCAAAACTCTTTTCGGCGCCCTTGTGCACGCCGCCGATGCCGCCGGTGGCGAACACTTTTATGCCGACCATATGCGCCGCGATCATCGTGGCGGCGACCGTGGTGCCACCGGTGCGCCCTTGCGCCACGGCAAAACCGAGATCGGCGCGCGACAGCTTCATGGCGTCGCCCGTCATCGCCAGCGATTCGCGCTCGCCGTCCGAAAGCCCGATCTTGATGCGGCCGCCAACCACGGCGATCGTCGCCGGCACGGCGCCGCCATCGGTGATGATCTTTTCGACGTCGGCCGCCATGGCGCCATTGTCGGGGTAGGGCATGCCATGGGTGATGATGGTGCTTTCCAGCGCCACCCCCGGCCGGCCGGCAGCCAGAGCCTGCGCCACCGGCGCGTGGATGTCGATGAGGGGGCGGGCGGTCTCAGGGGTCA
>NZ_RZPH01001465.1:0-1034 GCF_004022825.1 Mesorhizobium sp. M7A.F.Ca.CA.004.04.2.1 | reverse complement strand
TTCCAGGCCTATCGCGAACGGGCGCTCCAACTTCTGTGCCTGGCCGGCCTGTCTGGTTTTCCACAGATCACGCTGCCCGTCGGCTCGGTCGCCGGCGCCCCGTTCGGCCTGTCGCTGCTTGGCCCTTCCGGCAGCGACATTGCCCTGATACGGCTCGGCCGGAAACTTCTCGACGCGGCACGAAAGGCCTGACCATGGACACACTGACGCGCATGCGTGCCTTCATCGACGTGGTCGAGGCCGAGGGCTTTTCGGCGGCGGCGCGCAAGATCGGTCGTTCCAAGGCCTTGCTGTCGAAATATGTGCGCGAGCTGGAGGACGAACTCGGCGCTTTGCTGCTCAACCGCACCACGCGCCAGTTCTCGATGACCGAGGCCGGCCATACCTATTACCGGCGCGCCTCGGAGATCGTGCGCGAGGTCGACAGCCTGGCCGACGCGGTGCGTGAATCCTCCGGCGACGTGCGCGGCCGGATCAAGCTGTCGGCGCCGCGCACCTTCGCCGACGCGCCGATCGGCCAATCGCTGATCGACTTCGCCAAGCAGCATCCCGACATCGTGCTCGACATCCAGCTCGACGACCGCTTCGTCGATCTGGTCGAGGAGGGCTTCGATCTTGCGGTGCGCATCTCGCGGCTGGAGAACTCGTCGCTGATCGCCAGGCGGCTGGCGCCGTTTTCGATAAAGCTCTGCGCCTCCCCCGAACTGATCGCCAGGCATGGCATGCCGACAAGGCCGCAGGATCTCAGCCGCATGCCTTGCATCGTCGACACCAATGGCCGCGGACTGAACAACTGGCCGTTCAAGGGCGACAATGGCGATCCGGTGAGCGTTTCGGTGTCCGGTCCGGTCGAGGTCAACAGCCCGATGACGGCGAGAGCCGCGGCCGTGGCGGGCCTCGGATTTACCGTCCTGCCGGATTTCATCGCCGCGCCCGACCTCGCGAGCGGCCGGCTGGTGGCGGTGATGGATGACCGTATCCTGTCGGGCGGCGGCATCTTCGCCGTCTACCCGCACCGCCGCTATCTGCCGGCG
>NZ_RZPH01001464.1:0-1037 GCF_004022825.1 Mesorhizobium sp. M7A.F.Ca.CA.004.04.2.1 | reverse complement strand
GATCAACGGAGCGCTGGTGCGGCTAGACGGCATCCTTTCCGGCATGTACGCCTGCAGTGCCAAAGGCGGTCGCCCCAGCGTTGCGCCGGAGAAATTGCTGCGGGCCGTGTGTTGCAGGTGTTCTACAGCGTCCGTCGGAATTGATGCAGCAGGTGCTGCTGTGGCAAGGCCAAGACCCGGGAATGCCGTCAGCTTTGATCAGGCGCTTCGGGCCGTCGGAAACGCGCGAAGAGTCCGGCTTTCGAAAAAGGCCGAACGCCTCAGATAAAGCCAGAACTCCTTGGGTCACCATCAAACCAATTTGACGCCCCGGGACAATTTCGTCCGGCATTGTCCGGTGTGCGACGATGTTGGGGATGCGACATAGGCGGATTGCCGTGTATTTAAACCGCTTTTCCTTTGGCACGCATATTGCGCCCTATCGGTAAACCTCGTCATGGGCCGGCGGCAATCGCTCGGAGATTGTCGAAATAGCACAATGATTTCTGCCGGGGTGACATCCGGCCCGACTAGAGCAGGACCTTTCAGATGATGCAGAAAAGCAAGCGGCCATACTCGCGGGGAAATAGTCGCGTCAGGGCTGCATGGACGCTCTTTCCTGGTTGTTTCGGCGGCGGACGCCAACTCTTCAATCGGCACCCGAACCAGTGCCTGGATGTCCAAGGAGCGCCCCTGTTGCGCGTGCCTGGCTGCACCCGCGTGCTGGCTCTCCTCCAAGGCGACGCTTCGGCGCTGCTGCAGACCGGCGACGAGAACCCAACTTCAAAATTAGCATTCCGAAAACCGAAAGAAGTGAACAGGTATGTCCAGGATCGGCGCTTTGACGCGCGCCGCATGGCGATCGGCAACTCAGACGCTGGCCAAGGGTTCGAAAAGTTTACACCCGACGCTAGCGCCGGCCGATTTCAAGCGCGCACTTACGATCAACGAACGATATGGCGGGCTCACTGTCAATGTCCCCAAAATGCCTTTCTGGCTGACCGGGGGTGAAGCCTTCGTCTACCGCCGGACTAGCCACGGCGAGCAGCAGTTCATGC
>NZ_RZPH01001463.1:0-1040 GCF_004022825.1 Mesorhizobium sp. M7A.F.Ca.CA.004.04.2.1 | reverse complement strand
ACCATGTGCTCTACACCAGCAGCGGGCTGCCGGCCGAATTCAGCTGCGAACGGCCGTTCGGCTTTCACTCGGTCATGCTGAGCGCCGCCTGGCTGGCGTCAGAAGGGGAGGTGGCGCTGATCGAAAGCTGGCTTGGCGAGCAGCTGATTGCAAGCGACGAGGTCACGCTGTCGGCGCTGACGCCGCTGCACTACGCCCCAATGCTCAAAGCTGTAACGCGTGTTCGCCTGTCGACGAAGCACTATTGGCAAATGGTCGTGGACGATCTGGTCTTAACGCGCTGAGATTTAGGCATGCCAAAGCGGAGCGAAATTTCGCCCCGCTTCAATCAGGTTATGTTGACGGTCAGCCCGGCACAATAATAATCGAGGCGCCGTTGGCCGCAGTGATCGCCGACAACCGGCCTTTTTTCAAGAACGATGGCTTCACATAGATCTTTTTCATATCAGACTCTCCTAAAATCCCGATCCGATGATGCCAGACTGCGGCCATCTGTCAACCATGCGGCTGGAATCGGTAAAACTGCAATAAATCCAAGGAGGAGCGGCAAGGCGCCCGCCCTCCAATTCTTGTTTACGCCATCCCGGATCGAAGGCCTTCGATGCTTTTTCTGGAATTGCTCCAGCGCCAGGCGCGTTTCGGCCAAGAGTGTGCCAGATTATATCGTGGCGCTGGTCGAGCCGTTTGCCGTGACGGCTGAAAGCTTGCCCTTCTTGACGAGAGCCGGCTTCGCGTAAGTCTTCTTCATGGTAATCTCTCCTCATCCCTACGCGAGAATGGCAGATACGCAAGATGTGTCAACCAAGCCGGGCGTCCACACGGGCTCTTGGCGACACGAGCTTGCGGCTGATAGTCTCGACGTCGACATGCGGGGCAACCGTCACATGGTGAGGGCCGCAACAACGCCCGAGGGATTTCAATGAACAAGGGTGCCGACAGATTGCTCGCGCTTGCCCTGGTCGTTGTCGCCGTAGGCTGCCTGGCGCGGATCTATTGGCCGGCAATCGGCGAGGCTTTCCTCTGGCGCGGCTTTTCAGGCC
>NZ_RZPH01001462.1:0-1045 GCF_004022825.1 Mesorhizobium sp. M7A.F.Ca.CA.004.04.2.1 | reverse complement strand
CTCCAGCTTTCGTCACCTCCGCCCAGATCAGCCCGCGGCGCTCGGCACCGGCGTGTTGAGCAGCTGCTGTTCCCAGAGGTACGCGATGCCGCTGCCGCCGAAGTGCTGAATGAGAATCTCGGTCAGCTCCTCGACATGCTCGGTGCGCGCCCAATCGCGTTGCCATTCGCCAGTGAGCGCCATCACGGTCATCACGTTCGCGCCGGCCGCGATCATTCGCTGGATGGCAACTTCGTGAGACTCCCTCGAAATCCCGCCCGACGCGTCGGTGATCACGGTCACGTCCCAGCCTTCGCCGGCGGCCTGGATCACAGGCATTGCGACGCAGACCTCGGTCCACAGGCCGGCGATGATCAGCTGCTTGCGGCCGGTCGCCTTGACGACGTTCACCACATTCTCGTCCTGCCAGGTGTTCACCCAGGTGCGATCGATGACTTCCTGGTCCGGAAATACGTCGGTGATCTGCTTGAAGAGAAGTCCTCCGCGCGCCGCAATCACGCTGGTGAGAATGGTCGGAACACCGAAGGCTTTTGCTAGCTTCGCCAGCGCGGTCGTGTTGTTGACCACCATGTGTGGGTCGTGGCTGTTCAGATTGGCCAGCTGATAGGGCTGGTGGTCGATCAGGACGAGGACCGAATCTGCGGGACGAAGAAGCGAAGCAAGGCCGTTACGAGGGGTCATCAAGACTTCCTTTCTCTGCCGTCTGGACGGCATGGGTTTTCGGGAGACATGCGCCAGCGGGCGACGTTGCCGAAACGCAATTTGCTGTTCCTTTTGGTGATGCGATAGTGCCATATTCAGGCAAGCTGTGTCGCGAAACGAGGAACGCCGATTGGACATCGAAGATCTGCAGACATTCGTCGTAGTGGCCGATGCCGGGGGCGTATCGGCCGCCGCCCGCCGACTCGGCGTCTCCAAGTCGATCGTCAGTCGGCGGCTCTTTCGGGTTGAGGCGGAGCTTGGCGTCCAGCTTCTTGCACGAACGACCCGCGGCGCCGCGCTCACGGAGGCGGGAATTACTTTCAGAGATCATGCGGCCCGAGCC
>NZ_RZPH01001461.1:0-1046 GCF_004022825.1 Mesorhizobium sp. M7A.F.Ca.CA.004.04.2.1 | reverse complement strand
ATATGCGATAGCCCTGCCCCTTGAGGGGGAGATGCCTGGCAGGGTAAAGGGGGGCGCGCCGGAACAAGGCGCTTCTCGGCTGGCGCCGCCCACAACAACCCTCATTTTCGGGGTTACATCAGTTAAAACTCTTCCCTATAAGGCCCTCCTAGCCTGATACCAGAATCGCGAGCACAACCGGCCGGGTCTTCCCGTCCCGGTTTTTTGTGCAAGCCGCCCGCCGAACGGACCTTTGACATGCCAAGACGCACTGACATCAAGTCGATCCTGATCATCGGGGCCGGCCCCATCGTCATCGGCCAGGCCTGCGAGTTCGACTATTCCGGAACCCAGGCCTGCAAGGCGCTGAAGGAGGAAGGCTTCCGCGTCATCCTGGTCAATTCCAACCCAGCCACCATCATGACCGACCCGGAACTGGCCGACGCCACCTATATCGAGCCGATCACGCCCGAAGTGGTCGCCAAGATCATCGCCAAGGAGCGGCCCGACGCGCTGCTGCCGACCATGGGCGGCCAGACCGCGCTCAACACCGCTCTGTCGCTGCGCCGCATGGGTGTGCTCGAGCGCTACAATGTCGAGATGATCGGCGCCGACGCCACGGCCATCGACAAGGCCGAGGACCGCGCGCTGTTTCGCGAGGCGATGAAGAAGATCGGCTTGGAAACGCCGAAGTCGATGCTGGCCAACGCCACCGACGTCAAGAACACCGACCGCAAGACGCATGAGGCCGAGCGCGCCGCCGTCAAGGCCGAGGCGCCTGCCGATCTCGATGCCGCGCTCGACGCGCTGGAGACCCGCTGGAACCTCGGCGAAGGCGACCGCAAGCAGCGCTACATCAGCCATGGCATGGCGATCGCCGCACAGGCGCTCGACCATGTCGGCCTGCCGGCCATCATCCGCCCGTCCTTCACCATGGGCGGCACCGGCGGCGGCATCGCCTATAACAGGGCCGAATTCTACGAGATCGTCCAGTCCGGCCTCGATGCCTCGCCGACCACCGAAGTGCTGATCGAGGAAAGCGTGCTCGGCTGGAAGGAGTATGAGAT
>NZ_RZPH01000145.1:0-8790 GCF_004022825.1 Mesorhizobium sp. M7A.F.Ca.CA.004.04.2.1 | reverse complement strand
AGACAGGCACGTAATAGAAATACTGCACGGGGATGGGCTGATCGAGACCGTATCGCGCCCGCACGAATTCGATCGCCTCCTGACTGGCCTTGGGGCCAAGCATGAGGCGAACCGGATCGCCGGGTGTCATTTGCAGCAGCAGGAAGGTGATCACACTGATACCCAGCAGCACGGGGATCAACTGTATCGGCCGCCTGAGCACGAAGGAGAATCGATTCATGGGTCGGGATCCTGGTGTCAAATCGATGCGAGACGGGGACGAAGATCTCGTCCCCGTCTCGCATCCTGTGCCGATCAATCCAGGCTGGTCCCGCCGATGGACGAGAATTGCAGGCCGACGTTCAGGACCAACCCTCTCACGCTCGGAGCATAGGCGTTGAGCCACGTCGGGTGATAGAGCGCCACCTGCGCCACCTCGTCCACCACGGTCTTCTGGATCTGGGCATAGAGCTCGGCCCGTTTGGCATTGTCCGCCTCGCCCGAGGCTTCATCGATCAGTTTGTCGACCGTTTCGTTGTTGTAGCGGGTGTAGTAGGACTTGTTGTCGCCCGCGCCCCAGACGCACCAGCGCAATGCGTTGTCGGGATCTCGCGTCTCGTTGTACCACCAGTTCATTTCCGCCTGGTACTCGCCATCGGCGAGGCGGGTCCATGCCTGGGTTGAATCGATCTTGGCAATGTTGACGGTGATGCCGACTTCCGCCAACTGCGCCTGGATCAGCACCGCCGCCTTTTCCTCGTCGGCACTTCCGGCATTCTGAATGAGTTCGAAACTGGCTCCGGTCTTGCCGGATTCAGCCAACAGGGCCTTGGCCTTTTCGACGTCTCGGGCAATGACTGGCAGCGATTTGTCGAAGAAATCGAGTGTCGGGCTCATGATGGAACTGGCCGGCGTGCCGAGACCCAGCGTCACCGCGGCATTGATGGCGGTGCGGTCGATGCCGTAGCTGACGGCCTGGCGGAATTTGAGGTCGTTGAAGGGTTCTGCCGAATGGTTGATCAGCATGTCATAAGTGGTGCTCGAAGGTTCAGGGTCGGCGCGGAAGCCGGCGGCCTTCAACTCGGCCATGCGCGGGGCCGGAACTCCTAGGCAGACATCGAGCTCGCCCGCCTGGAACATCGAGACCCTGGTGTTGTCGTCCGGGACATAGCGGAATTCGACGCCGTCGATCTTGGGCTCGCCTTGGCGGTAATAGTGCTCGTTGCGGCCAAGGACCACGCGGTCTCCCGGCTTCAATTCGACGAATTTGAACGGCCCTGATGTGACCGGCGCCTTGGCGAAAGCGTCGTCGCCCATTTTCTCGACCGCTGCCTTCGGCACAATGCCGGTATTCCAGATTTCGGTCAGCGTCAGGAAGGGCGTGAATTTGCGATCGAGCGTCATCACCACTGTCCTGGCGTCCTTTGCCTCGATCTTGGTCAGGGGCTGGAACGGCGCCGCATAGGCGGAATCCTTCTGGAAGCGCATGCGGTTCCAGCTGAACGCCACGTCCTCGGCCGTGATCGGCGACCCATCGGAAAATTTGGCCTCGCGCAGGTGGAAGGTATAGGTCTTGCCGTCATCCGCGATGTCCCAGCTCTCGGCAAGGCCCGGGCCGACTTCAGTGCGATCGGCATTGGCATGCAGCAGGCGTGCATACATCATGCCCTGGATGAGGATATCGGCTCCGTAAGTGGTTTTGATCGGGTCCAGGGTGAGAACCTCGGCTCCATAGGCCATACGCAGTATCTTGCTGCCGTCAGCATTGGCTCGAAGCAATGTGGCCGGCAACGTCGCGATGCTGAAGCCGGCAAACGCCGCACTTTTGAGGAATACTCTGCGGTCCATGACAATCTCCCATTTTCGTTGATGATGTTCCCGGGGCGGTTCCATGCTTGTTGGTTCAAGCAGTCGTTGTTGGTTCAAGCAGTCTTGGTGATGTGGGTAGGTGGTTTGCGCTGGTGCCAGGCGTAGTCGGCTTCAAGCACCGCACCCAACCGCAGCAGCAGATCGTCGCGTCCGAACGCGGCGACAAACTGCACTCCGATCGGCAGGCCGTTTTGCGTCCAGCCGAGCGGCAGGGATATCGCCGGCGATCCGGTGCCGTTGAAGAGCGCGCTGAACGTCTCCTTCGGCGCCAGATCGGCGAACACCGTGTCGATGTCGCGGCCAGGACGATCCGGGTCGTACGTGCCGAGCAACTCCGGCGAGATCGCGCAAGTCGGCGTCACCAGCACGTCATGGACGGCCAGGAATTCGCCAACCGTCCGCGTGATCCGGTCATACACCGCGAGAGCCGCGATCAGGCTTGCCGCATCGAGCGTTCGGCCATGGCGGTAGACGGCAAGTGTCGTCTGCTGCAGGCTGTCTTCATCGATCGGCCGCCGCAGCAGGCCCGCCAACTCGTCGAGCGACTGCGCCGTAGAAGCTGCCCAGATCACTTTCTGTGCCGCCAGATAGCGCTCATAATCGAACACAGGCCCGGCTTCGACGACCTTGTGGCCCAGTTGCTCCAGCCTCTTGCCCACTTCGAGGACTGCCGCCTTCACCTCGGGGTCGAGCGGATAGCCGGACCAGGACGTTGTGCACAGGGCAATGCGCAAAGCCTTGGGTGGCGTCTTGATCGCCTGGGCATAGCTGGTGGTCGGAGGGACGATCTCATAGCTGTCGCCGGGAAGCGCACCAGAACCCAGATCAAGCAAAGCCGCCGTGTCGCGGATCGAGCGTGTCAGCATGAATGAAATGGCGAGACCCAGCATTGGCGCATTCGATTCCGGCGCGCCGCTGATCCGTCCACGGGACGGCTTCAGGCCGACGACCCCGCAAAAGGCGGCGGGGGTGCGAATGGAGCCGCCACCGTCGGCGCCTTGCGCGACGGGAACGATGCCGGCGGCAACGGCCGCGGCTGCGCCGCCGCTCGATCCCGAAACACCCCTGCTGGTATCCCAGGGGTTGCGTGTCGCACCATAGAGAGAGGATTCGGTTGCCGCCGCTATGCCGAATTCCGACGTGGTGGTACGCCCGATATTGGCAAGGCCGCCGGATCGCATTTTCGCCCAGAAGGCGTGATCCTCGCCGCAGATGAAACCCTTGGCGAGAACGCTGCCAAACTCTCCCGGCCGGCCGGCTTCGATAGGGAAATCCTTGGTCAATGTCGGCATGCCGTGGAAAGGTGCGGGTCCGGGAACGTCGCCCAGCCCCTCGATCGCATCGGCATAGGTTTCGATCACGGCATTGAGCTGCGGATTGACCGCGGCGATCCCTGAAAGGATGCAGTTGCCCAGTTCGCGCGGCGTAACTTCCCGATTGCGTAGGAGCTCGGCCAGACCGACGCCGTCATAGGCGGCGTATTCCGTCAACTTCATGCGCCTGCCCTGACTGTCCACGGTTTCAGCAACGGGTGATGCATCGTCATTCTTCGCCTTCTTCCTCTTTGATGTGCCGTGCGACGCGCCGTGGCGGTTTGTGGAAGGTTCGCAGGATCCCGGCGATATCCTCCAGCTCGTTCATCCGCGTCTCGGCCGATTTGCCAAGTTTCTCGGCAACGGAATGCGTGAGGAGGTTCAGAACCGAACTTATGGCGGCCGTCGAATCCCAGTACAGGTCGACGCGCGTCGATACTTCGAGCGCCAGTTTTGTGTATTCAGATGCCCAATGACTGTATTTGTCGGTAACGATGATCAGAGGAATCTTTCGGCGCTTGATCTGGGCGCACAGCCGAAAGCTCTTCGCTGCGTATTCCGCCGTGTCGATCAGCAGCACGCAAGAATTTTCGCCGCTATCGGTGAGGATTTCTGAGAACGTGCCGCCCAAACCTTCGGCAAAGCGGACATCGCTCCTCACCCAGCGCAGACGCGTCGCGAAATCGAGCCCCAGTCCCTTCACGGCTTGGAAGCTGACGCAGTTCACGCGATCGCAGGTGCTCAGCAGATGAACGATTTCGGACCATATCTCGCCCTGGGCAAGGCCATAAGCCGCGGTCAAGGCCTGCTGCTCCATCTCCAGGCTGCGAGCCAATCGTTCCTGCTTTTCGCCGCCGATGCGGAAACGCAACTCGGCACTGTCCAGGCCCGGGCCAGCGGCTTTCGGTGCGGAGCGCAGGCCACGCTTCATTTCCTTGAGGTCGGTGTAGCCGAGACGCCGCACGAAACGGGTAACGCTTGCCTCGCTTACGCCGGCGCCGGCGGCAATGGTGGCGCCAGTTTCAAAGGGAATGTCATGGATGTTGGCGAGCAGGTATCGCGCGATTGCCTGCTCGGTCCGCGCGAACTCCAGCCAGCCCTCGCGCAACCTGGCTTCCAGCGCGCTGGCCACCTCGGTCTCACCGGAAACAGTCTTCTCGCCAGGCGTTTTCATCTTCATCGGCCGCAACGTCCCTTGGCAGACCTATTTGGAACAGACCGGAAAAGGCCACCCCAGGAAGCGCAGTTCATTTCCAGTTCATGACGCGACGCTAGCACGCGAGAACACGCTGTGAAAGATAAATTTTACAATCTAATATTTCGGTACTTTTATTTCACGACCGGCCGTAATCGCAAAAAAGCGTTCCGCGCTGGCTCCGCCTGCGAGCGAACCTGTCTTCGCGCGCCGTGCGGTTCGCGGCTTCGTTTTCGTCCATGGTTCGGGCTGCCTGGAAAGTGGTTTTAAGCACGACAATCTGGACATTAGTCTTGACAGAAATACAGATGTTCAATACCCGTCAGGCAATCGAACAAGCCTGCATTATGGGAGGAACGAGCGGTATGGCTTCCAATGTTTCGTTGACGGGCCTTGCCCGCGATCTCGAGGAACGCGCCAAGTCGGGCAAGCCTATCCGCATCGGCCTGATCGGCTCGGGCGAGATGGGAACTGACATCGTCACTCGTGTCGCCCATATGTCGGGCATCGAGATCGGCGCCATTTCCGAACTGAACCTGCCTGCCGCCAGCAAGGCCGTCGATATCGCCTTCCAGGAAACCGGGCATGCGCGCGAGGTGTCGAACGCGTCGGCGATGACGGCGGCGATGGAAGCCGGCAAGGTGGCGGTCACCAACGATGCCAGCCTTGTCATCAACAATGATCTGATCGACGTCGTCATCGACGCCACCGGGGTTCCCGCCGTCGGCGCCGAGATCGGGCTGCGCGCCATGGAACATGGCAAGCATCTGGTGATGATGAATGTCGAGGCCGACGTCACCATCGGCGCCTATCTGAAGAGCGAGGCCGACCGGCTCGGCGTCACCTATTCGCTGGGCGCCGGCGATGAGCCGTCCTCCTGCATGGAGCTGATCGAGTTCGTTTCGGCCATGGGGCATCCGATCGTTGCCGCCGGCAAGGGCAAGAACAACCCGCTCAACATCGACGCCATTCCCCCAGACTATGAGGAGGAAGCCAAGCGCCGGCACATGAATGTGCGGATGCTGGTCGAATTCGTCGACGGCTCCAAGACCATGGTCGAGATGGCGGCGATCGCCAATGCCACCGGCCTGGTTCCAGACAAGGCCGGCATGCATGGCCCGGCGGCCACGCTTGGCGAACTGTCCAAGGTGCTGGTGCCGCAGAAGGATGGCGGCGTGCTGTCGAGGGTCGGCGTCGTCGACTATTCGATCGGCAAGGGTGTCGCGCCCGGCGTCTTCGTCGTTGCCGACATGTCGCATCCGCGCATCTCCGAGCGCATGGAAGATTTGAAGATGGGCAAAGGCCCGTATTTCACTTTCCATCGTCCCTATCACCTGACCTCGCTCGAAGTGCCGCTGACCTGCGCGCGCGTCGTGCTCTACGGCAAGGCCGACATGGTGCCGCTGGCCAAACCGGTGGCCGAAGTCGCCGCCGTGGCCAAGAAGGACATGAAGCCCGGCGAGAAGCTCGATGCGATCGGTGAATATTGCTACCGCGCCTGGATCATGACGACGCCGGAGGCGCGCGCCGCCAAGGCCATTCCCTGCGGCCTGCTGCAGGGCGGCTCGGTCACCGCGCCGATCAAGAAGGGCGAGCTCATAACCTACGCGAATGCAGCGCCCGCGGCGGGCTCCAAGATCGCCGAACTGCGCGCCCGCCAGGACAAGCTCGTCTATGGGTCCGTGGGAGCGTGATCATGGCCACAGCCAGCAAAGCCGTCACTGACAGTCGCGCCAATCTGCCCTTCGTCTACCGCCAGTACAGCGCCGAGCAGCTCAGGGAGGTGCTCCACAAGATGTACCTGATCCGCCGCTTCGAAGAGGGCGCGGAGGAGTGCTACACGCGCGGTCTCATCCACGGCACCATGCATTTGTCGATCGGCCAGGAAGCCAGCGCCATGGGCATCTGCATGCCGCTTGCCGAGGATGACCAGATCACCTCGACGCATCGCGGTCATGGCCACTGCATTGCCAAGGGTGCCGAGGTCAAGCGCATGTTCGCCGAGTTCTTCGGCAAGACCACAGGCTATTGCAAGGGCCGTGGCGGCTCGATGCACATCGCCGATGTCGGCAAGGGCAATCTCGGCGCCAATGGCATCGTCGGCGGCGGCATCCCGATCGCCGTCGGGGCGGCATTGTCCTCCAAGATGATGAAGACCGGCAAGGTCGTGGTCTCGTTCTTCGGCGATGGCGCCAACAATGAAGGCGCTTTCCACGAGGCGCTCAACATGGCGGCGGTCTGGAAGCTGCCCGTCATTTTCGTCTGCGAGAACAATGGCTACGGCATGTCCACATCGACAGCCCGCTCGACCGCGGTCAAGAACATCGCCGAGCGCGCCGCCGCCTATTCGATGCCGGGCGTCATCGTCAACGGCAACATCTTCTCCGAGGTCGCCGAGGCGTCTCATCAGGCTATCGCCCGAGCCCGCGCCGGCGAGGGGCCGACGCTGATCGAGTCCAAGACCTACCGCCATCGCGGCCATTCCAAGAGCGACCGCAACCGCTATCGTACCAAGGAAGAGATCGAGGACTGGATGTCGAACCGCGATCCGATCACCCTGTTCGAAAGCGAGCTCAGGGAATTCGGCTTCATCGACGACAAGGGCATCGAGGCCATTCGCGATGCCGTGGCGCAAGAGATCGCCGAGGGCATCGAGTTCGCCAAGGCGAGCCCATCGCCCGATATCAGCGAGACCGGAAATTACGTGTATACGGAGCAGGCGTGATGGACGCGATGGTGCGTGAACTGAGCTACGCCCAGGCGATCCAGGAAGCCATGGCGATCGCCATGGACATGGACGAACGCGTTTTCCTGATGGGCGAGGATATCGGTGTCTATGGCGGCGCCTTCCAGGTCACCGGCGACCTGGTCGAACGTTACGGCGCTGACCGCGTCATCGACACGCCGATTTCGGAATTGGGCGGCGCGGGCGTCGCGGTGGGCGCTGCCCTCACGGGCATGCGGCCGATCTTCGAGTTCCAGTTTTCCGACTTCGCCACGCTTGCCATGGAGCAGATCGTCAACCAGGCGGCCAAGATGCGCTTCATGCTGGGCGGCGAGGTTTCAGTTCCCGTGGTGATGCGCTTTCCCGCCGGTTCCGGCACCGGTGCGGCGGCTCAGCACAGCCAGAGCCTGGAAGCCTGGCTCGGCCATGTGCCGGGTCTGAAAGTCATCCAGCCGGCGACCCCCTATGATGCCAAGGGTATGCTGTTGGCGGCGGTCGCCGATCCCGATCCGGTCATGATCTTCGAGCACAAGCTGCTCTACAAGATGAAGGGACCGGTGCCCGAAGGCTATTACACCGTGCCGATCGGCAAGGCAGATATCCGCCGCGAGGGCCGCGACCTGACCATCGTCGCCACCTCGATCATGGTGCAGAAGGCGCTCGACGCGGCTGCCGCGCTGGAGAGCGAAGGCATCGACGTCGAAGTCGTCGATCTCCGCACCATCCGGCCGATGGACAAGCAGACCGTCATCGACAGTGTCAAGAAGACGTCGCGGCTGCTATGCGTCTACGAAGCGGTCAAGACGCTGGGCATCGGCGCCGAGGTCAGCGCCATGATCGCCGAGAGCGAAGCGTTCGATTATCTCGATGCGCCGATCGTGCGGCTGGGCGGCGCTGAAACGCCGATCCCCTATAATCCGGAGCTCGAGAAGGCGACGGTGCCGCAAATTCCCGACATCATCACCGCTGCGCGTGACCTCGTGAAAGGGGTTCGCTGAGAAATGCCGACCGAAGTCATTCTTCCCAAGGTCGACATGGACATGGCGACCGGACAGATCTCGCGTTGGTTCGCCGAGGAAGGCGCGCACGTCAAGAAGGGCGATGTGCTGTTCGAGATCGAGACCGACAAGGCGGCGATGGAGATCGACGCGCCGGCCAGCGGCGTGCTGCGCGACGTCACCGGCAAGGAAGGTGTCGATATTGCGGTCGGTGCAGCTGTTGCATGGATTTATGCCGACGATGAAAGCTATGCGCCAATCTCCCCCCTCGAGGGGGAGACGTCGACCAAGTCGACAGAGGGGGTTGCCTCAGGAGGCACCCCTGTACCGTCGAGCCCAGTCGAACCGACCTCACCCGACCGGCCTGCGGCCGGCCACCCTCCCCTCGAGGGGGAGGGGAAAGCCCGCGCAACACCTTTGGCCAGGCGCCTAGCCCGCGAGGCTGGCCTGAACCTCTCAACCGTATCCGGCACAGGCCCATACGGCCGTGTTGTAAAAGCCGATATCGACGCCGCACTTTCCTCCCTCCTCGAGGGGGAGGTGTCCGCGAAGCGGACGGAGGGGGTCGCCTCAGGAGGCGCCGCCCAATTCAGCACCGCCCTGGCGCCGACACCGGTCGAAGCGACCCCACCCGACCGGCCTGTGGCCGGCCACCCTCCCCTCAAGGGGGAGGGGGACGTGCTGCGTCTGTTCGAACAGGGCTCCTACGAC
>NZ_RZPH01001460.1:0-1048 GCF_004022825.1 Mesorhizobium sp. M7A.F.Ca.CA.004.04.2.1 | reverse complement strand
AGCCGGTTGTGCGCCCACAGCAGCGCCTCGCCGTCGATATTTTCCTTGAGCAGGCCTTCGCGCATCATCAGGCCGAGATTGCGCCGTGCCCGCCGCCATGGATGGTCGGCGGACTTGTAGATGATGTGGCGCAGATCGTTGAGCCGGCCAGGATTCGGCGGCTTGCCATCCTTCAGCCATTTCTCGCGCGCCTGCCCGCCCTTCCACGCCCGTGTCGTGAAGCCGAGGATCTCGACCGAGACACCGCAACGCTCCAGCGTGCGCGCCAATATGTCGGCGCAGGTGGCGGCGACCGTGATCGGCCGGCCGCGCATCGAGCCGGAATTGTCGAGCACCAGCGTCACCACCGTGTCGCGAAATTTGGTGTCGCGCTCCTGCTTGAACGACAGCGGCTGCATCGGGTCAATGACGACCCGCACCAGCCTTGCCGGGTCGAGGTAACCTTCTTCCAGGTCGAAATCCCAGGAGCGGTTCTGTTGTGCCATCAGCCGGCGCTGTAGCCGGTTGGCCAGCCGCCCAACGACGCCGGACAGATTGGCCAGTTGCTTGTCGAGGAAGGCGCGCAGCCGGTCGAGTTCTTCCTCTTCGCACAGCTCCTCGGCGCCGACCGTCTCGTCGAAAGCCGTGGTGAAGACCTTGTAGTCGATCTCCTTCGGCAGATTGGTGAAGGGATTGTCGTTGCGGCGCGCCTCGCCGGGTGTTTCGGCATCGGCGTCGTCATCGTCGGACAGATCGTCGGCGGTGGCGTCGGAGGCTTCCGTCTCGGCCGACTGTTCGTCATCGGCGGAAGCTTCGGCATCCTCGGACTGCGACTGCTCGGAGCCGGAATCCTCTTCGCCACCCTCCTCGCTCTGCTCCTCGCCTTGCGGCTGGTTGTCGTCATTGTCCTCGGAATCTTCCGTCTCCTGGTCGTCGCCGAGTTCCTCGGCCATCTCCATGGAGGCGAGCATCTCGCGCACGACCCGGGCGAACGCCTGCTGGTCGCCGAGCTTGGCCGACAATCCGTCGAGGTCGGCCTTGGCCTTCTCCTCGACCCAGGGGCGCCAAA
>NZ_RZPH01001459.1:0-1048 GCF_004022825.1 Mesorhizobium sp. M7A.F.Ca.CA.004.04.2.1 | reverse complement strand
TGCCGATACGGCCCAGCACCGGCAGCGACAGGCCGAGCAGGCTGCCGTGACGGACGAAGTCGCGGCGGCTGACACGACCGTCGACAAGGCCGTCGATCAGGTGATTTTCAAGCGGCGTGCGATTGCGCCGGATCAGGTCGAGAATGCCAAAGTTCTTGCTCATGGGTTTTTACCCTTTCCCCTATTTCTTATGGTTGACGAAATTTCGTGGATTGCTCCATTTTTCGGCCGCCAGAGAGGTCTGTCGACCGAAACCTTAGCATGCGGTTTTGTCCGGTCCATCCAGTCGTGGCGTGGACGCGCCGGCTTCCTGGCTGCACTGCTCCATCGTCTTGTCCAACCTTCCTGACCGAAGTCGCGCGGTTGGCTTCTCGTCTCTTGGCCGCTGTCTGGCCGGCTGCCGCCGTCTAGTTCAGCGGCAAACGGCGATAGGTTCCGGGCTTTGCCGGGTCATGATACTTGTTGCACGGTCCTTTCTCGGTAAAGTCTCTGTGACAGGCAGCGAGGTTTTCGCGCGACAAGGTGACGCCGAGACCAGGACCTTCCGGAACGCGCACGAAATTGTTTCTCGGCGAAAACGGCCCTTCCTCGGTGACATCCATCGGCAGCATGCGAAACAGCGACTGGTTCGGCTCCCTGATCCAGCCAAGTGCCGCGCACAGGTGCAGATAGGCGGCACTGCCGATGCCGCTGTCGCCGCTGTAGCACCAGAAATCGATGCCGGCGTGCTCGCAGGCGCCAACGAAGCGCAGTAGCCGGCCGATGCCGCCATGCGTCGTCGGGTTGCCGACGAACGCGTCCGGAACCTTGGTTTCCATGGCGCGCGCAATGTCGATGTTGTGGGTCGAGAACGGGATCGAGCAATGGCGCCGCAATTCGCGCATCTCCTCGATGGTCGCCACCGGATCCTCCCAGTTGCGCACGCCCAACTCTTCCAGCGGGCGCGCCAGCCGCCGCGCGGTGCTGAGTGAATAAGCCTGGTTGGAATCGATACGGATCATCGCATCGTCGCCGAGTTTCTTGCGGATCAGCTCGACCATCCTGAGCG
>NZ_RZPH01001458.1:0-1051 GCF_004022825.1 Mesorhizobium sp. M7A.F.Ca.CA.004.04.2.1 | reverse complement strand
ATATCAAGGTGGTCGACGGCACCAACACCAAGCTTGAGCTGGAGGCCTATCTGAAGGCGATCTTCGCGGCCTTCGGCCGTCTGCTGGGCGGCGTGCACGAGGAGAGCTACGCCTTCGTACATGAAGTGCCGGCAGCCGCTTACGGCTATGGCGGCAAGACGCAGGAATTTCGTTTCATCAGTGGACGGCTGCAGGCGGCATGACAAGCAGCTTCCCGCACCAGGGAAGCAAAAGCTCCGCATTGACCTTCCTCCCACATCGTCTAGGTTCTGGCCGAAGCGGCCGCAAAAGAGCCGAGATGCTAAGAATGTTGGGAGAGACGCGGCATGGTCCTGACACTGGCGCTGCTTGCGGGTCTTGTTCTGGCCTGGCTGCTGATCGGCGTGGTGGAAATATTCCGCCTCGGCCTGCGCTTTACCCAGGCGCTGCTCTATGTGCCGTTCAAGCTCGCCTACCGGATCGCCGACAGCCGTATCAGGATCGCCCGCCAGGCGCAGGCTCCAGTCATCTACGTCATCTCGCATCAATCGCGCTTCGAACCGGCGCTGATGCTGTCGCTGCTGCCGGAAGACACACTGCACATACTCGACGAGGCCTCGGCGCGCTCGCCGTGGCTTGAACTTTGGCGCGAGCTTGGCCGTACCATCGCTTTCAACGCCGAACATCTCTTCGTCAGCCGCCGGCTGGTGCGCGTGCTGAGGGGCAAGGGCCGGCTCGCCGTCTATCTGCCGGATGCGGTCGAGCCTGACGTCAAGATGTTTCGGTTGTTTCGTGCCGTCACCCGCATCGCCATGCAGGCCGATGCCAAGATCGTGCCGATCTTCGTCGGCGGCGCGCGCGGCCTGCCGGTGTCGCTGACACCCGCGGACAAGGCGCCACGACACTGGTTTCCGCAGCTGTCGATCAGCGTGCTGGAACCTATGACCATCGCCGAACTGGTGGCGCGGAACCCCGATCAGGCCTCGAACACCAACGCGCTGTTCGACCGTGTCGCCGAGGCGCGGCTCTTCGGCACCAACCTCGATCGTGGCCTGTTCCTGGCCATGCGCGA
>NZ_RZPH01001457.1:0-1055 GCF_004022825.1 Mesorhizobium sp. M7A.F.Ca.CA.004.04.2.1 | reverse complement strand
CTATTGCAGCGGCGCCAGCGCCGCCCTGTCGCGCATGGTGCATGGCGGCCTGCGCTACCTCGAAAACGGCGAATTCAAACTGGTGCGCGAATCGCTGCTCGAACGCGACCGGCTGCTGAGGAATGCCCCGCACTATGTGGCTCCGCTGCCGACGACGGTGCCGATCTTCGACATTTTCTCCGGTCTCGCCAACGGCGCGGTGCGTTTCCTGGGGTTGACGCGGCGGCCGAGCCGGCGCGGGGCGCTGGTCATCAAGGCCGGGCTTGCCATGTATGGCCTTTTCACCGCTGCACGGCGTTTGATGCCAACGCACCGGTTCAGGGGCCGCGCTGAAACCCTGAAGACATGGCCGGCGATCAACCCGGCGATCCGCAATTCGGCGACCTACTACGACGCCTGGGTGAGCCGGCCCGAGCGCCTCGGCCTGGAGATGCTGCTGGACGCCATGGCGAGCGCGACGAATGCCCGCGTCTTGAACTATGCGCAGGTGTCGTCGACAGGCGATGGCCTTGTCATCACCGACACGCTGACCGGCGAAGAGCTGCCGGTGCGGCCGCAACTGGTCATCAACGCCACCGGCGGCTGGATCGACCTGACCAACAAGGCCATCGGGGCAACGGCGCAGACGATGATGGGCGGTACCAAGGGCTCGCATCTGATCGTCGACAACGGCGAACTGTTCGACGCGCTCGGCGGCCATATGGTCTACTATGAGAACGAGGACGGGCGCATCTGCATCCTGTTTCCATATCTAGGCAAGGTGCTGATCGGCTCGACCGACATCCGGGTGGACGATCCGGACCAGGTCCGTTGCGAGGAGGACGAGCAGCGCTACATCTTGCAGTCGCTCGCTTTCGTCTTCCCCTCGATCAAGATCACGGAAAACCAGATCGTGTTCCGCTTCGCCGGCGTGCGCCCGTTGCCCGCCAGCGAGGACAGTTTTACCAGCCGCATACCGCGCGATCATTTTTGCGAGTTCGTCGAACCGGCCGGGCATCTGCCGGCGACACTGTGCATGATCGGCGGCAAGTGGACCACCTTCCGTTCGTTTGGAG
>NZ_RZPH01001456.1:0-1055 GCF_004022825.1 Mesorhizobium sp. M7A.F.Ca.CA.004.04.2.1 | reverse complement strand
GATCACTCGTATCTGCGATATCAGCGCCAATTCGACCCCGGCAACGGGATTTCGCGCAGGACACGGCCGAGCCGTTGGAGGAAAAGCGCCATGGCGACCCAAGCTGATGCGCAGGAACTGGCGGCCTTGCGGGCGCTTTCGGCCAGCATCGGGCGGAGCCCGCATCTGACCCAGGCGGCAGGCGGCAACACCTCGCTGAAAGCCGGCGACACGCTGTGGATCAAGGCCTCCGGCACCTGGCTGAAGGACGCGCTCGTCGATGACATCATGGTGCCGGTGGCGATGGCGCCGCTGCTGAGAGCCGTCGAGCAGCGCGATCGCGCCGCCGACCAGCCGCAGGGTTTCACCATTGCAGCGCTCAACCCGCGCGGCCTGCGGCCGTCGATCGAGACCACGGTGCACGCCCTGATGCCGCAGCGCGTTGTTCTGCATGTCCATTGCGTCGACACCATCTCGCTTGCCGTGCAGGCCGATGGCGAGGCCGAGGTCGCCAGGCGGCTCGATGGCATCGAATGGGCCTATGTGCCCTATTTCCGGCCCGGCCTGCCGCTTGCACGCGGCATCGCCGAGAAACTGCGGCCTGGTGTCGACGTGCTGATCCTTGGCAATCACGGCCTGGTCGTCGCCGCCGAAACCGTCGCCGGGGCGGAGCTTCTGCTGCGCCGTATCAGGTCATTGCTGGCCCGGCC
Organism: Mesorhizobium sp. M7A.F.Ca.CA.004.04.2.1; assembly: GCF_004022825.1. Classification (NCBI taxonomy): domain Bacteria; kingdom Pseudomonadati; phylum Pseudomonadota; class Alphaproteobacteria; order Hyphomicrobiales; family Phyllobacteriaceae; genus Mesorhizobium; species Mesorhizobium sp. M7A.F.Ca.CA.004.04.2.1. The sequence continues at coordinate 366 of NZ_RZPH01001456.1, read as the reverse complement.
GGCGCGCGCGACCGCCGCACCAGACCTCGACGCCTTGGCGGCGCTTGCCGGCGGCAGCGGCTACAGATTACCGGCCGCTGTCGAAGCGCATGCGGTTGCGCTCGACCCTGAGAGCCGCCGCATGGCGCAGGCCGGCAGCCTCTATCCGGACCACGTCATCTTCCTCGGCCAGGGCTCCGTCGTGGCGAAACCAGGCGAGGCGGTGGCCGATGTCATTGCACGACTGGGCACGTCGCCTGCGGCGATCCTGTTTCCCGGCGCAGGCGTGCTGATGCGCGGCGACGCCAGTGCCGGCGCCGATGCCATGCAACGCTGCCTCGCCGACGTGACGGCGCGCATCGATGTCGCCGCGCATCAGCACGCCTG
>NZ_RZPH01001455.1:0-1056 GCF_004022825.1 Mesorhizobium sp. M7A.F.Ca.CA.004.04.2.1 | reverse complement strand
GGTCGCCGAGGCGCTCGACCACGGCATTCGCGTCGTGCCTATCCCCGGCCCGTCAGCGCCGCTGGCGGCGCTGACGGCATCCGGCCTGCCCTCCGATGCCTTCCTGTTCGCCGGCTTCCTGCCGGTCAAATCAGGGCAGCGGCTGACACGGCTGGAAGCACTGAAGGCCGTGCCGGCGACATTGATTTTCTTTGAATCGCCGCGCCGGCTGGCTGACTCCCTGGCTGCCATGGTCGAAGCGCTCGGCGGCGAGCGCAAGGCCGCTATCGGCAGGGAATTGACCAAGACCTTCGAAGAGATGCGAACCGGCACGCTGCAGGCGCTGGTCGACCACTATGCTGCGGCCGATACGCCGAAGGGCGAAATCGTCGTCTGCGTCGGTCCGGCCGAGGCCAGGGTCGACGAGCCTGAAGACATCGACCGTCTGCTTCTGTCGCTTGCCGTCGAAATGCCGGCCTCCAAGGCGGCCGCGGAAGCCGCGAAGATGACCGGCGGCCAGAAACAGGCCCTCTATCGGCGGCTGCTTGACCTTAGGGAGACTTCTGGAGAAAGCGACAGTGGCTGAGCGCCCAAGCGTCAGCCGCCAAAAGGCCTATCGGCGCGGCCATCGCGGTGAATGGCTGGCGGCGGCAGCACTGATGATGAAGGGCTACAGAATCCTTGCGCGCCGCCACCGCACACGCTTCGGCGAGATCGACCTGATCGCGCGGCGCGGCGATCTGGTGCTGTTCGTCGAGGTCAAGGCGCGCCGCACGCTGATGGAAGCCATGGAGGCGATCGGTCACGAATCGGAACGTCGAATAGAAGGCGCGGCCGACATCTGGCTGTCGCGCCAAGCGGACTACGGCAGGCTGTCGATGCGCTTCGACATGGTCGCGGTGCTGCCCTGGCGCTGGCCGGTGCATGTCGAGAACGCGTTTTACGGGAGGAGTTGAGGGGCCACTTACGGGCGTTGCTCGCCCTTCGCTGGCTCCCTGCCCTTCGGGCGTTCAGTCCCTTCAAAAGGTCCACCGGACCTTTTGATCCGCCCGAAGGCGAACCGGGCCTTCACCGTTC
>NZ_RZPH01001454.1:0-1057 GCF_004022825.1 Mesorhizobium sp. M7A.F.Ca.CA.004.04.2.1 | reverse complement strand
GAGCTCTGAAGCGCGACTGGGTGGTAAAGATCGGCGATGACTATCTGTCGGCCTCGATTATCGAGGGCATGATTTCCATTCCGATGGAAATCGATCTGTCGATCGAGGCCGGCAGGGCGTTGACCGTTGCATCAGACTGGCGGCCGGGCGACCTGGTCTGGCGCGGCACGGTCGGCAAGCGCAAGGTTACGGCTCAGGTCAGGCCGGTTGCCAACGGCTTTCGCATAGCCTGGAAAGGCATGTCGGTGACCGCGCGCGCCATGCTGCCGCGCACCGCCGAGCTGGAAAGGCTGATGCCCGAAAAGGTGGCGCCGGACACGTCGAACCTGCTGCTTTGCCCGATGCCCGGCCTTGTCGTGTCGATTGCCGTTGCCGAAGGCCAGGAGGTCAAGGCCGGCGAGACCTTGGCGGTGGTGGAAGCGATGAAGATGGAAAACGTGCTGCGTGCTGAACGCGACCTTGTCGTCTCCAAGCTCAACGCCAAACCGGGTGACAGCCTGGCTGTCGACGCGGTGATCATGGAGTTTGCGTAAGGCTGGCCGGGCAGGCAGCCTGTGATCAGCAGTGGTTTGTGCTGGACTGGCATCGCGCGGTCCCGGACAATACATCTCCATCGACTCAAGGACCTTCACACAGCACCATGGCCGACGAAAAACTTCCCCGCGATCCCCTGAAGCGCGAAGCAGCGATTGCTGCGGCGCGGCCGGAGGCCCCGGCGCGGCCCTTCGTCCATTTGCGCGTGCATTCGGCCTATTCGCTGCTGGAAGGCGCCTTGCAGATCGGCAAGGTGGTGGCTCACGCCGTCAAGGACGAAGCCCCGGCCATTGCCGTGACCGACACCAACAATCTGTTCGGCGCCCTGGAATTCGCGCAGAAGGCGGTGAAGGACGGCATCCAGCCAATCATCGGCTGCCAGGCGGCGCTCGCCTTTTCCGGCGAAAACAGCGATGGCCAGCGCGACCGCCGACGGCAAGGTCCCGATATGCGGCCGGTCGTCCTGCTCGCCGCGACCGAAGCCGGCTATTCCAATCTGGTCAGGCTGGTCAGCCGCGTCTAC
>NZ_RZPH01001453.1:0-1057 GCF_004022825.1 Mesorhizobium sp. M7A.F.Ca.CA.004.04.2.1 | reverse complement strand
ACAGGAACCCGCCAGCAAAGCCAGCTTGCCGCCTTGGTGAAGAACGCGGAGTTGGTAGCGCAGCCAACGAGGCACAAGTGACTTCCGATCTGGCCGACCGCATCTACGAGGCTGCATTCGTGCCGGAGATGTGGCGCGACGTCCTGGAGCAGTTGAGCAGCGAGTCCAACTCGGCTGCCGCCTCGCTTGTCCTGTTCGATGACCGAGCCCCGCCAAAATTCATCGCGACCGATTTGATCTCGCCAGTGCTGGAGGCTTTCGACGCTGCCAATGGATGGCAGAAGAGCGAGGAGGTGCAACTCCTCTTCTCGATGACCCCGCCTTCGGCTTTTGTCTACGACGCCGATTATTTCCCCGCCGGAGCTCTGGCAAGCAATCACCTGCGCCTCGATCGCACCCGGCCGCTGGGGATTGGCGGACAGATTGGTTCGTTCATCGTCATGCCGACGGGGGAAATGGCACTGTTTTCGACCGAGCGCTGGCGCGACAACGATCGTCCTTCGGCAGACGATCTCGCGCGAATGAACGCGCTGCGGCCGCATCTGGCGCGTGCCAGCCTGATTGCGGCGAGGCTCGGGCTTGAGCGCGCGCAAGGAACAGTTGCGGCAATGGAAAGAATGGGACTGCCGGCTGCTGTCCTTTCATCCAATGGACGCGTGCTGGCCACCAACCCGCTGCTTGAGGCCATGCCCGCGATGTTCCTGCCGGTCGCCTTCGGCAGCATGGCGATTGGCGATGTGCAAGCAGACCTTTTGTTTCAGCAAGCCATCGCCGCCGTGCGCAGCGAGATCGAACCCTCGGTCCGATCAATCCCGGTACCCGCGCGACAAGACAGGCAGTCGATCATCGTCCATGTCCTGCCGCTGCTCCGTTCGGCGCATGATATCTTTTCGGGGGGCGACATCCTGATCGCCGCGACGGCGGTGAGCGCCAGTTCCATGGTGCCTTCGCCAACCCTGCTTGCCGGCCTGTTCGACCTGACGCCCGCCGAAGCGCGGCTGGCGGCCGCCCTTTCGCAAGGGCGGCCGTTGAAGGAGGCGGCGGCGCGTTCCAACAT
>NZ_RZPH01001452.1:0-1061 GCF_004022825.1 Mesorhizobium sp. M7A.F.Ca.CA.004.04.2.1 | reverse complement strand
TCCTTGCTCTGCACCCACTGGATGAAGGTCCATGCGGCTTCCTGCTCTTCCGGCGACGTGTTCTTGGGAATGCCCCAGCCCCAGCCGCCGCTTTCGCCATGGCCACCCGGCATCACCGACAGGCCGACCTTGCCGGCGACCGTCGGACACTTCACGGCATCGTCCATCTGCGGCAGCATCCACCAATAGGTGACCATGCTGAAGGCGGAACCGCTGCACATCAGGCGCATGGTGTCATCGAGTGTCGCCGATATGGCACCCTGCTGGGCGCCATGCTGGATGTTGTCGACATAGAGATCGAGCGCCTTCTTGGCCTCTGCCGTGTCGAGGCTCGCCTTGCCGTCGGCATTAAGATAGCTGCCGCCGGCGGAGAACAGGTAGTTGGAGAATTCCATGCTGTTGGGATCGCCGCGCTGGCCCTGCATCGCGGCTCCGGCGACGCCTGCATTGGCCTTCATGAATTTGGAAATCGCCACATAGTCTTCGAGGGTCGTCGGCAAAGCGAGTTCCTTGCCGGTTGCCGTCTTGTAGGCGGCCTTGAGCTTCTCGTCGCCGATCAGGTCCGTGCGGTAGAGGAGGCCCATCGAGTAGTTGTACATGGGCACCAGGAACAGCTGATCCTTGGTCCGGCCGAGCAGGTCAAGCGTCGAGGGAATGAAGGGGCCTAGATCGTATTTGGATTTCTCGACGAAGGGTTTCAGATCGGCGAGCCAGCCGGCGGCCGGAAATTCGCCGGCCCACAGGAAGTCGACCTCGAGCACATTGTAGTAGCTCTGCGGCGCGGTCAGCTGGGACACCAGCTTGTCGTGCATGTCGGGATAGCCGATCTTCTCGAACTCGACCTTGATGCCGGTCTGCTTCTCGAATTCGGGCAACAGCGCTTCGATGATCTTGGTTTCCGGCACGTCCTCCATCAAGGCGTGCAAGGTGATGGGCTCAGCCGCCCTGGCCGGAAGCGATGCGCTGACAACAGCTGCCCCGCTCACGGCCGTCATCAGCATTTTGATCAAGGTCTGCTTGTTCCAAGTCATAACTCTCTACTCCTCTTTCCCTCTGGACGC
>NZ_RZPH01001451.1:0-1068 GCF_004022825.1 Mesorhizobium sp. M7A.F.Ca.CA.004.04.2.1 | reverse complement strand
GCGATGTCGTGGCCCTTGTCCTTCACCAGCATGATCAGGCCGGAGATGATGTTCAGCGCCGCCACCAGCACGATCAGCGTCAGGATCATGAACATGACGTTGCGCTCGACCTGCAGGGCGGAGAAGAAGGTCTCGTTGCGCTGGCGCCAGTCGACCATGTCGATCGGCCGCTGCGCCGCCTCCTCCACCTTCGGTTTCAGCGCATCGACATCGTCTGGATTGTCGACATAGATCTCGATCGTCTGCGCCCGCCCGTCCATGTTGAAATAGAGCTGCGCTTCGGAAAACGGCATGTAGACGATGGAGGTGTCATATTCGGACATGCCGACTTCGAAGATCGCCGCGATCTTGTAACCCTTCATGCGCGGCGTGGTGCCGATCGGCGTCACGTCGCCGTCGGGCGAAATCAAGGTGATGGTATCGCCAAGCGTCAGGCCGAGATTCTCCGCCATGCGCTTGCCGATGGCAACGCCGTCGCCAGAGTCGAAATCGGCGATCGAGCCCTGCTTGATGTTGCTGGCAACGATGGCGATCTTGCTCAGATCCTCGCCGCGTATGCCGCGCACCAGCGCTCCGGTTCCGCCGCCGACATTGCCTTGCGCAAGCACCTGGCCATCAATCAGCGGGATGGCGTATTTGACGCCTGACACACCGTTGATGCGGCTGGCGACCTGCGCGTAGTCCTCCAGTGGCGAATCGAGCGGCTGCACGATCAGGTGGCCGTTGACGCCGAGGATGCGCGTCAAAAGCTCCGCCCTGAAACCGTTCATCACCGCCATGACCACGATCAGCGTGGCGACGCCCAGCATGATGCCGAGGAACGAGATCGAGGCGATCACCGAGATCACCGTCTCCTTGCGCCGCGAACGCAGATAGCGCCAGGCGACCATGCGCTCGAAGATGGAAAAGGGTCCGGCGCCGACCGGTCTTGCCGCCACCGCCTCGTTCATGCGGCGACACCGAAGCGCTTCTTCACGTCTGCGATCGGCAGCGTCTCGCGCTCGCCGGTCTTGCGATTTTTGATCTCGATCTCGCCGGCTGCGACACCACGCGGCCCGACGATCACTT
>NZ_RZPH01000144.1:0-8803 GCF_004022825.1 Mesorhizobium sp. M7A.F.Ca.CA.004.04.2.1 | reverse complement strand
GAGTTCGCCAATGCAACTTGACACCACAGATAGTCGCTCATTGCCCTGCCGGGCATTTCTCCCCGTATAGGGACGGGGAGAAAGACGCCGTCATGGACGGTTTCGCCAATTTTCAACGCAGCAGAACGAGCGCCGAGGTTGCGGCCATCTCCCTTCTCCCCGTCACTATACGGGGAGAAGGTGCCGGCAGGCGGATGAGGGGCAGCGCAAGCAGTTGGCCGTTGGCCCTCGCCAGTCCTCTTACGTGTTCATCGAATCGAAGAAATCGGCATTGGTCTTGGTCTGCTTGAGCTTGTCGATCAGGAACTCGATTGCGTCGGTGGTGCCCATCGGCGCCAGGATGCGGCGCAGCACGAAGATCTTCTGCAGATCCTGCTTGGAAACCAGCAGGTCTTCCTTGCGGGTGCCGGACTTCAAGATGTCCATGGCCGGATAGATGCGCTTGTCGGCCACCTTGCGGTCGAGCTGGATTTCGCAGTTGCCGGTGCCCTTGAACTCTTCGAAGATGACTTCGTCCATGCGGCTGCCGGTATCGATCAGCGCGGTGGCGATGATGGTCAGCGAACCGCCTTCCTCGATGTTGCGGGCGGCGCCGAAGAAGCGCTTCGGCCGCTGCAGCGCGTTGGCGTCGACACCACCGGTCAGCACCTTGCCGGATGACGGCACGACGGTGTTGTAGGCGCGGCCGAGACGAGTGATCGAATCGAGCAGGATGACGACGTCGCGGCCATGCTCGACCAGGCGCTTGGCCTTCTCGATGACCATTTCGGCGACCTGCACGTGGCGCACCGCCGGCTCGTCGAAGGTCGAGGAGATCACCTCGCCCTTCACCGAGCGCTGCATGTCGGTCACTTCTTCCGGCCGCTCGTCGATCAGCAGCACGATCAGATAGCATTCCGGATGGTTGGCGGTGATCGAGTGGGCGATGTTCTGCATGAGAACCGTCTTGCCGGTACGCGGCTGCGCGTTGATCAGAGCGCGCTGCCCCTTGCCGATCGGCGCGACCAGGTCGATCACACGCGGCGAGATGTCCTTGGTGGTCGCATTCTCGATCTCCATCTTCAGCCGCTTGGTGGGATAGAGCGGCGTCAGATTGTCGAAGTGGATCTTGTGACGGATCTTTTCGGGATCGTCGAAATTGATGGTGTTGACCTTGAGCAGCGCGAAATAGCGCTCGCCCTCTTTCGGGCTGCGGATCGGCCCTTCGACCGTATCGCCGGTCTTCAGCGAAAAGCGCCGGATCTGCGACGGCGAAATATAGATGTCGTCGGGACCTGGCAGATAATTGGCGTTGGCGGAGCGCAGGAAGCCGAAACCATCCTGCAGCACCTCGACCACGCCATCACCGATGATCTCGATCTCCTGGGCGGCCAGCTTCTTCAGGATCGCAAACATCAGCTCCTGCTTGCGCATGACGCTGGCGTTTTCGACCTCGAGCGATTCGGCATAGGCGATCAGCTCTGGCGGTTTCTTGTTCTTGAACTCGGCGAGTTTCATTTCTTGCATAGACGGACCTTGAATAGATGGAGTCTGGGTAGGCTTTGGGAAAAATATCGGCGGGATGCGACAAATGCCGGGCGCGGCCGAAAACAATGAGGGGCGGCGCATGACGGGAAGGAAGACCCGTCTTTTATCGTCGGTCGGGTGAAAGAGCAAGCTGCGTTTTGCGTGACCTATGAAGGCTTGAAACGCATCACTGCCCGTCGTTGTCTCCTGGCCGTTTTTGAGCAGCATGCATCAGAACGGCTTGACCACCACCAGGATGACGATTGCGATCATCAGCAATGTGGGGATCTCGTTGACCATCCGCCAGTGCCTGGCCGGTTTTTCATTGCGGTCCTCGGCGAATTTGCGCACCGCGCCCGCGAGATAGCCATGCATGGCGGACAGCAAAAGCACCGCACCGATCTTGGCATGCAGCCAGCCGCCCTGGAAACCAAAACCCTTCCAGGCGAGCCACAGGCCGAACACCCAGGTGACGATCATCGCCGGGTTGATGATGCCGCGCAGCAGGCGCCGCTCCATCACCTTGAAGGTCTCCGATTGCACCGAGCCCTTCTCGGCATCGGCGTGATAGACCAGCAGCCGCGGCAGATAGAGCATGCCCGCCATCCATGAGATGACGGCGAGGATATGGATCGCCTTTGCCCAGAGATAGAAGCTGTCGGGTGCCGCGAAATACAAAAGCGCGGTGAGAACGACCAGCACCGCGATACCTGACATCATCCGCATCATCGCCTGACCGGTGCTGTTCGTGTTTTTCATCTCAGCCATCAGCGTGTCGCGCTCCGCACCTGTTTCACCATCGCCTCGACATGGGCGATCGGCGTCTCCGGCGTGATGCCATGACCGAGATTGAAGATCAGCGGTCCGTCTCCCAGCGCTCCCAGGATCGCCTCGACGCCGTCGGATAGCGCCTTGCCGCCAGCCACGAGCCGCAAGGGATCGAGATTGCCCTGAACCGCACCCGAGCGCTGCAATTCCTTCGCCGCGATCAGGGGTACCGTCCAGTCGATCCCTAGCGCCGTCACGCCGGTCTTCTGTCGATATGTCCGGTAGCGCGAACCGGCACCCTTGGGAAAACCGATGATCGGAACATCGGGATGAACCGCCCGCACCCGGCCAACGATCTCGGCCATCGGCTGAACGCAGAACAGGTCGAAACTCTCATCGTCCAGCACGCCGGACCAGGAATCGAATATCTGCACCACATCCGCACCCGCCTCGATCTGGCGGATGAGATAGGCGGCCGAATGTTCGGCAAGCACCTTCAGCAATCGTTGAAAGGCCACCGGTTCGCGATAGGCAAAAAGCCGCGCCGGCGCCTGGTCGGGCGTGCCATGACCGGCGATCATGTAGGTCGCCACCGTCCACGGCGCGCCGCAGAAGCCGATCAGGGTTGTCTCTTCGGGCAGTTTGGCCCGCAACCGGCGAACCGTCTCATAGACCGGTTCGAGATTCACGTGAAACACCTCGCCTTCCAGAGCCAAAATCTCCGGCGCGGTGATCGGCGTCAGCAGCGGCCCTCTGCCCTCTTCGAAGCGGACGTCACGGCCAAGCGCATGCGGAACGACAAGGATATCGGAAAACAGGATCGAGGCATCGAAGCCGAAGCGCTCGATCGGCTGCAAGGCCACTTCGACCGCAAGGTCTGGATCATAGCAGAGGTCCAGGAACGAGCCCGCGCGTCTGCGTGTCTCCCGATACTCCGGCAGGTAGCGTCCGGCCTGACGCATCATCCAGAGCGGAGGCGGAAAATGGGCCTTGCCCCTGAGGACATCCAGCATGATCCGGTTCTGGGGCATCGAGCGCTCGCTTCTCCCAGCCTCTTCTATAATCAAAGATTCTTATATCTAAGATTCTTCTGATTCTAAGAGTCTGTTGGTTCTGGTGGTTGCCACCTGTCCCGCTTTGCCCCGGAAAACACCAGCCAACATATTGTCGCGTGCTTCTTTTTCCCAGATGTAGGGTTCTGGGGATAGATCGGAATCGATCAAGCGAGTCAAAGTGTTAGGCACAGTGGTGAAAAGCAGGTCCTGTGGACGGACCGCAGTCGAAAAAAGCCGTCCCCAAACTTGTCCCCAGTCGCCCGACGAAGCTGACAGCGCATCGAATTGTGGACAAACTGCCATCTGATACAGTCGCCTCCGACAGGCCCGTCTTTTCATCCCGCTTTATCCACAGAAGCCCACAGCCCCAGGTGACCCCCTGTGAACAAACCCCAGAGCTTCTTCCACCTGCACCTGATTTCCGACGCGACCGGCGAAACGCTGCTCGCCGCCGGCCGGGCAGCTTCGGCGCAGTACAAGGACGCGCGCGCCATCGAGCATATCTATCCGCTGATCCGCACCGAAAAGCAGGTGGCGAAGGTGTTCGAGGACATCGAGGAGGAACCGGGCATCATCCTCTATACGGTCGTCGACCAGAAGCTGGCGCGCGGCATCGACGAGCGCTGCGCGGCCATGGGCCTGCCCTGTGTGTCGGTGCTGGAGCCGGTGCTGACCGTGTTCCAGTCCTATCTCGGCACCCCGGCCGGCCGCCGCGTCGGTGCCCAGCATGTTCTCGACGCTGAATATTTCCGCCGCATCGATGCGCTCAATTTCACCATGGACCATGATGACGGCCAGTTGCCGCTCAACATGGACGATGCCGATGTCGTGCTGATCGGCATTTCGCGCACGTCGAAGACGCCGACCAGCATCTATCTCGCCAACCGCGGCATCAAGACCGCCAACATCCCGATCGTGCTTGGCGTGCCGGTGCCGGAAAGCCTGGTTGCCGCCAGCAAGCCGCTGATCGTCGGGCTAATCGCCACCGCCGAGCGCATCTCGCATGTCCGGCAAAACCGCATCCTCGGCAACAGCAGTTCGTATGAGGCATCGGATTATGTCGACCGCGCGGCGATCAGCGAAGAGCTAGCCTACGCCCGCAAGATCTGCACGCGCCATGGCTGGCCGATGATCGACGTCAGCCGCCGCTCGATCGAGGAAACGGCGGCGGCCATCGTTGCCCTGCGGGGGAAGACGCGCTAGGGCGTCGATATTCAGGTGATGCCGGCCTGCAAATGGCGGTTTCCTGCGCTTCCGGTGCTCACGTACTTTAAGTACGCTCCGCTCCGGTTCTCGGAAGCCACCATTTTCGACTCGGCCTGACCTGAATCTCAACACCCTAGTCGGTGCCAGAAAACCAGGCGTACAAACCATGACCGAAAAACTCATCCTCGCTTCCGGCAGTCCGTTCCGCAAGGCGATGCTCGTCAATGCCGGCGTCGATGTCGAGGCGGTGCCGGCCGATGTCGACGAGCGCGCGCTCGAGGGGCCTTTGCAGGATAGCGGCGTCTCGCCCGAGGATGTCGCCCTGGTGCTGGCCGAGGCCAAGGCCACAGAAGTGAGCGAGCGCAGGCCGGGCGCCCTGGTGCTCGGCTGCGACCAGACGCTGTCGCTCGTCGACGAGGTGTTCCACAAGCCGGCTGACATGGAAGGTGCCCGCCGTCATCTGCTGGCGCTGTCGGGCAGGACCCACCAGCTCAACAGCGCCGCGGTGCTGGTTCGCGACGGCAAGGTCTTGTGGCGGCATGTCGGCATTGCTTCGATGACCATGCGCAAGCTCGACCCGGCCTTCGTCGGCCGCCATCTCGCCCGCGTCGGCGCCAAGGCGCTGGGAAGCGTCGGCGCCTATCAGATCGAAGGCGAAGGCATTCAATTGTTCGAGAAAATCGAGGGCGATCATTTCACCATTGTCGGCCTGCCGCTTCTGCCGCTGCTGGCCGAACTGCGTGACCTGGGGGCAATCGATGGCTGAGGCGTCGAAGAAGGCCTTCGTGTCAGGCCATCCGGTCAAGCATTCGCGCTCGCCAAGAATCCATGGCCACTGGCTGGCCAGGCATGGCATTGACGGCAGCTACCAGGCCATCGATGTCGCGCCGCAGGATTTTGCCGAGTTCGTGAACACGCTGCAGGCAAACAATTACCGCGGCGGCAACATCACCATCCCGCACAAGGAAGTCGCCTTCGCGTTGGCCGAGCGCCGCGACCAGGCGGCGCAAGAGATCGGCGCCGTCAACACGCTGTGGTTCGAGAACGGCGTCCTGTGGGGCGGCAACACCGACGGTCACGGCTTTGCCGCCAACCTCGACGATCATGCGCCGGGCTGGGCAAGCAACGGTCCGGCGGTGGTGCTTGGCGCCGGCGGTGCGTCGCGCGCCGTCATCCATGCGCTGAAGCAGCGCGGCGTTGCCGACATCCGCATCGTCAACCGCACTCTGGCCCGAGCGCAGGAATTGAGGGATCGTTTCGGCGCCGGCGTGTCGGCGCATGGCATGGCGGCGACCGATGAACTGCTCGGCGATGCCGGCCTGCTGGTTAACACCACAGCGCTCGGCATGCATGGCAATGAAGGCCTGTCGGCCGATCCCGCCCGGCTGCCGGACCACGGCATCGTCACCGACATCGTCTATGTGCCGCTGGAGACGCCGCTGCTCGCCGCCGCCCGCGCGCGAAATCTGAAGACGGTCGACGGCCTCGGCATGCTGCTGCATCAGGCCGTGCCCGGCTTCGAGCGCTGGTTCGGCGTCAGGCCGCAGGTCACGGGGGAATTGCGCGCGCTTATCGTCGCCGATCTGGTGCCGAAGCCATGATCGTGCTCGGACTCACCGGCTCCATCGGCATGGGCAAGTCGACCACGGCCAGGATGTTCGCTGACGCCGGCGTGCCGGTCCATGATTCCGACGAGGCAGTGCATCGCCTCTATGCCGGCAAGGCAGCCCCCCTGGTCGAGGCCGCCTTTCCCGGCACCACACTTGCCGGCGTGGTCGATCGTGCCAAACTTGGCGCGCGCGTGCTCGGCGATGCCGCCGCGCTGAAGCGGCTCGAGGCGATCATTCACCCATTGGTGCGCGCCGACGCCGATGCCTTCCTGGCCAAGCATCGTAACGCGAGCGAATCGATCGCGGTGCTCGACATTCCCCTGCTGTTCGAAACCGGCGGCCGCAACCGCGTCGACAAGGTCGTCGTCGTCACCGCCCCGGCCGAGACCCAGCGCGAACGCGTGCTGGCGCGGCCGGGCATGACGGAAGAAAAACTGGCATCGATCCTGGCCAAGCAGGTGCCGGACGCGGAAAAACGCCGCCAGGCCGATTTCGTCGTCGACACCGGGCGGGGATTGGACGCTGCGCGTGTTCAAGTGAACGCGATCATTGCGGAGCTAATTGGGCGCGGCGGACCGCGCCACTGACACTGGCTGCTGTCTGTCAACGTCGGCGCCGCCCCTCATCTGCCTGCCGGCATCTTCTCCCCGTATAGTGACGGAGAGAAGGACGCTGTCGCAAAGGATTTCGCCAATCTCCAAGGTTCGGAAAGGGAGCCGAGGTTGCGGCCAGCCCCTTCTCCCCGTCACTATACGGGGAGAAGGGCCCGGCAGGGCGATGAGGGGCAGCGCAAACCTGTAGTGATTGCCTTGATCAGCTTCGTTTCCCATTGCCATTTTGTTCCGGTCTCACGATTCTGCTCCTTTGGAGCGACTGATTCGATGCGTGAAATCATCTTCGACACGGAAACCACCGGCCTCGATTCGCGCGACGACCGCGTCATCGAGTTGGGCGGCGTCGAGCTGGTCAACCGCTTCCCGACCGGCAGGACCTTCCACCACTACATCAACCCGCAAGGCCGCGCGATCCACGCCGAGGCGCAGGCGGTGCACGGCATCAGCGCGGCGGACCTCGCGGGCAAGCCGACCTTTGCCGAGATTGCGCAGGAGTGGCTGGACTTCACCGACGGCGCCAAGCTGGTCGCCCACAACGCAACCTTCGACGTCGGCTTCCTCAACGTTGAATTCGGCCGGCTGGGTCACCCGGTCATAGACAATGGTTTTGTCGTCGACACGCTGGCGCTGGCGCGCCGCAAGCACCCGATGGGCCCCAACTCGCTCGATGCGCTCTGCCGGCGCTACGGCATCGACAACACCAAGCGCACCAAGCACGGCGCCCTGCTCGATTCCGAATTGCTGGCCGAGGTCTATATCGAGCTGATCGGCGGCAAGCAGGCGGCACTCATCCTCGACAGCGCCACCGCGCCGGCGCAAGGCGAGAATGTCCGCCAGATCGAAATCATCATCAGCCAGCGCCCGGCACCCCTGCCGCCGCGTGTCACCGAAGCCGAACGCGCCGCGCACACCGGCATGGTCGGGACGCTTGGCGAAAAGGCGCTGTGGCTGAAGGTTGCGGCTGGCTGAGCAACTACTGACCGAAACCCTCGCGTCTTCGTCATCCTAGGGCGGAGCAGGAGCGAAGCGACGTTGCGGAGACCCTAGGATCCATGCAGTGACAGTGGTGCAGTGGCTCCGGCGGTGCAAAAAACCGAACGCCTACCACCCCGTCCCGCGAATCAGCTCGAACCATTCCGGATTGGCCTTTTCAATTAGATCTTCCGTTGGCGCGGCCAGCGTTTCAGCGACTTCTCGCGCTGGATGGCATCGGTGATATCGAAAAATTCTTCGTACCAGACCAGCCGCTGAACACCGTAGCGGCTGGTGAAGCGCGAGCCCTCACCGGATTTGTGCTCCGGCATGCGGCGACCGAGATCGTTGGTGACACCGATATAGATGGTGCCGGCCTTCTGGCTCGCAGTCATGTAGACATAGCCGGTCATCGTTTTAGCGTAGCGAGCATAGGCGCGGGGGCAAGCGCCATTCTGATCCGTTGCATTCTAAGGCGCACGTCACGGCATGGATCCTAGGGTCTGCGCTGCGTCGCTTCGCTCCTTGCTTCGCCCTAGGATGACGAAGACGGGAGGGCTAGGCCATTCGAAGGGCGCCGGCGCCTCAGCTATCTCTCCAGCACCTCAAACAGAAAACCCGGCGCGAGGCCGGGTTCTCAGAAAACAACAGCGATGGCAGCCGAGCTCAGCTCACCTTGACCTTGGACGCCTCGTCCTCGGCCAGCTTCTGCTGGAACATCTGTGCGAAGTCGATGGGGTCGAGCATCAGCGGCGGGAAGCCGCCATTGCGGGTTGCCTCGGCGATGATCTGGCGGGCGAACGGGAACAAAAGGCGCGGGCATTCGATGAACAGGATCGGCAGCATGTGCTCCTGCGGAAAACCTGCGATGGCGAACACGCCGCCATAGACCAACTCGACATTGAACAGCACTTCCTGGTCGAAGGACGCCTTGGCGTTCAGCGTCAGATTGACGTCGAACTGCTTGTCGGAGAGCGGGTTGGCGTTGACGTTGACGTTGATGGCGATGCCCGGCGCCTTGTCGCGACCGCGCAGCGAATTGGGCGCGCCGGGGCTTTCGAAGGACAGGTCC